>CBDUWQ010000138.1:0-10558 GCA_965370965.1 uncultured Bacteroidales bacterium | reverse complement strand
TCTTTAACCAGTTTATTGGCAATTTGTGTAAGTTCTATTGACATGTTAGCCATCTCTTCTGAACTGGCAGCGCTTTGCTGTGTTATTTCGTTTAGCTGGTTAATACCTTTGTTTATTTGTTCTGTACCTACACTTTGCTCATTTGTGGCTGCCGAAATTTCTTCTACCAGCAGTAATGATTTCTCCATATCGGGGGCTGCTTTTTCAAATATATTTGCCGTATCAACAATACTCAATACGCTTTGCTCTGATAACGATTGTATTTTTTCAGATGCAACCCTGCTGTTTTTTGCTAATTTGCCAACCTCCGATGCTACTACAGCAAAGCCTTTGCCTTGCTCGCCTGCACGGGCAGCCTCAACAGCGGCATTTAATGCAAGTATATTAGTTTGAAAAGCAATATCGGTAATTATTGAAATCTCTTTTGATATTTCCATAACCTTTGTTTCGGAGTCTTTAACAGAACTAAAACCGGTGCGCATTGTATTTGCATATTCCTTGGTTATTTTTGCAGTAGAATTTGAGTTTTCGGCTGTTTGGGTTATGTTCGATGACATCTCCTCAATTGATGATAAAACCTCCTCAACGGATGCGGCTTGCTCAGTAGTGCCTTGCGAAAGCTGTTCGGCCGCAGAGCTAATTTCTTGACTGGCATCATTTAGCTGTATTGATGAGTCTTTTATCACATTTATAATGTCTGATAACTTGTTTTTTAAAATATTTACCGATCTACTTATCCGCCCTAATTCATCAGTACGCTTAGAGATTATTTCATCGTCTATTATTGTTAGGTTTCCCAATGAAATAACTTCAATATCTTTTGTCATTTTTTTAAGAGGCATCTGCAAAAAGCGCGAAAGCAAGTAATATGTTACAAACAAAATTATTATACATGCAGGCACGCCCCAATATAAATTTTGCAAATTTGTGGCACCCACATAATAGGCTATTACAGCAATTAAATCACAGCATACTAAAAAAAGTATTCCTACTGTTGCTACAACTGTTTTTTTAAATATTGCTTTTAGTAGTATTGTGGATATAACTCCGGCTCCTAAAATAGCAATTACACCAATTATTAAAACGTTGTTTTCCATAATAAAAATTTTTAAATAATGAATAAAATACTATACCTTTTAAATTTTAAAACTGTTGGAATAATGCCGATGTATAAGCAATGTTAATATATGAATGCTAATGAAATATATCAGCAAATTTGCTTCACAATCGGCATTACAGTTAAATGCATAATTTTTAGTTTATAGATAATGCTGTACCGTAAGCAACCATATATTGAGGATGCAGATGTTTTGGGAATTCAATTAAATCAAATCCTCGTTCAACAAAAACTAATTGTAGTGTTTTATGGTTTGCTATGCCCCCGGTAAGCAATAATAGCCCATTTTGCTTTTCGTTTTGTGGTAATAGTCGTATAGCCTGCTCGGCAATATAATCATAAACGCCCCTCAAAACTTCTTTTCGGCGTTCAACATTCGATTGTACAAGTGCTGATACAACATTTGTAACTGCAAAAATACCACATGTTGTATTTACCAATTCTGTTTTTTTTGCGTTAAATGCCATTTCATCTAAATCGGTAAAATTTATTTCAGGATTTGTTTGCTGCCAGCGCTCAAGTATCTGCTTTAACACCATGCCGGTTCCGGCACCACAGCTTTTGTTGGTATTTACCCATGGTTCTTCATTAATGTCATTAAACTTTAGCACTTTAACATCTTGTGTGCCAATGTCGATAACCGAAAAAGTTTTGTGGTTAATTTTTATTGTGCGTACCGCTTGTATCAATGCGCTAATTTCAGTAGTCTGCAAATTAGTAAAATTTTTAAAATGTGGGTTGTCGCCACCAACGCCGGCTACTGCAAAGTGAATGTTTCTGCCGTTGCCTATTCGCAACTTAATCTCTTTTAATAAATGCGGATAGTCAATACCTGAGTTAAACATCTCGCATTTTATCATTTTATTGTTGTTGTCAATAACTGCATATTTACTAAAACCACTACCAAAGTCAATACCTACTCTCCAGTCGTTGGCATTTAGTTTATGCATAATTAGCGATTTGCCGTCAATTTTTTTATTCTTTTTATTTTTGCCTGTTAATATGTTTAAGAATGTACCTAGCCTTATTCCGGCAGGACCGGGCGGCATACCCAAAATACAGTCGCCACTTATTGATACCGATTTTAGATTTGCTTTTGTTGCGGCTTTTTCAATTTCATCAAGCCTAACAGCAAGCATTTGGCAGTGTTCATGCGTAAATACTACAATGCCTTTTGCACCTGTTAAAGTCGCATCTTTCATATACATTTTCATTTTATTAGGCATGTCAAGTCCACGCAATGGCGAGTATATAAGATTATATGCTATGTTGTTAAATAATTCATCTTCAGTACAGTTTTTTATTTTGTCAACATCAATAAATTTTAAGCTGTTGCTTAAATAGTTTACCCCTTCAAAAGTTGAATAGGCTCCGGCATCTTTAATTTTTCTCCACAAGTCGCTACGCCCGTATGGTATTAAGCTAAAAAATGAAATGGGGGTGCCTTTTTCATGCTCTTTATCTATCTCTTCTATAAAATCATTTTTTAACTGTTTGCTTATAGTATAACCCGCCTCACTACCCCAAAAAGCCGAAAATAGCATGTGCCAATGCAGGGGTTCTAATCCAAGGTTTACTTGTGGGTTGTCAATGCGTAATTGTGCCAGTTTATTGTGCTCTAATTTAGCGAGGGTTGAATAGTACATGGCTTCGCGCAAGTTGTTAAGCCTGTCTTTTTGTTCAATATTGTTAATATAACAAATTGAATGATACAAGTTTTTAAGCTGTTTTGCCGTGTTAATTAGTGACTCGTCAGAATAGTATGATGGTATGTCAATGTGAATGTGTTCTCGGTTATATGACTCTTTTAATTCGCCAAACATATGACCAATGCCCTCGCAAAATGCGGTAGAGCTTAATATTACATTTGGTGCAGGAAGTATCTTTTTAAGATCGGCTCCTTTTAATGCATTTATAAAACTACAACGCGGTACTGGTGCTGCTCCAGTATTAGTAAGTTCAATTACCTTTGAATGTGATGCCAATAAGCTTGCAAACATTTCCCAATTAAAGGGTACATATCCGGCGGCCCAACATAGTTCGGTAGGAAAAATTAATGATATGGCAGCTACCGGTGTTTCAGGTTTATATGATTTTCTCATTAAAAAAGTCCGTTTGGCAATCAGGCTTTTTGTCCCCTTTAATTTTGGTGGGTATATAGTTCCTAATGTATCGCCTGTTTGTCCAACATCTTTAATAAATTTTCTAAAATTATCAAATACTTCGTCTCTTGATAAATCGGGTATTTTGTTCATTGCATTATTGTGTTACTGTAAATATTAGTGTATAAATCTATTTCGTGTATAAGGTGCTTAATAAGCAAATCAACCTCATTTTTAAGCTTATATACCTCTCTTGTAAATAGATAATCGTTTTGTGGCCTTGTTATCAAATCCCCGTTTGGATCTTTTAGGTTTCTTTTCATAAATGGATCGTCTATTAATAATTTTAAAAACAGGCTTACCTCCAATAACATAAATATTATTTGACCGGGCTGTTTTGTAAGGGTGTAATCTTCCATTGAATAAACAATACAGGTAATTTCATGACCTGTTAAAGTAATTGGTTTTTGGGCATCGACCTTTAGCTTTTTCAGAATTCTGATTAATGGTATTGTATTGCCATTTGTATTGTCGTTTTTAATCATTAACCATTTTGCTGAATTTAAAGGTTCTGATTTTTCAAAAATCAATAATTCTGAGTTAAAAAGTTCTGTTTTGTTATGAGAAAAATCCCCGAAGGCTTGTGTCTTGTTCGTTTGCGAGTAACCAAAGTAAAAGCAAAAGTTACAAGATAATGGTAGGTTATTCAATTTTAGGGATAGTGATAGGGAATTATCAAATTGAGCCTCCGGGAATCGGGTTTTTAAATACACTTCGGTATTATGTCTTAATAATTGAATATCTTTTAAACTCGGATAATCTGCTTTAATATTATCTTTTTCTTTATACCCTTTAAAAAGCAATAATACATCAACTGTCTCTTTTTGCTTAATATGTGTATTGTTGGTAATGCCACCTATTAAAAAAAAATCAACCAACATATTATTTAAAAGCAGTGCTTGCTGTAACTCTTTTCCTAAAACATTGGTTTGCTCAATAATTGCAGTTGTGGTTGTGCTGCTTATGGGCTTTAATGCCTTAATAGTATAATTAAGCCAATGCTTTTGTTTAGCCTTAGTATTGCCTGCTTTTGTTTTTTGCTGGTTGATAATATTCATTTTTGTAAATTGATTTTGTTTTATTAGATGTGATTTTGTACATTTTCTAAATCGTCAGGTGGTGTTTCGGTATTGCCCCCTTTAATTGTGCTAAGCTCAATTAAAGATAACTTGCTAAATACATTAAAATTTGTTTTTTTACTTGTAACTTTAAATTTTGGTGTTTTCATAGTTTTTTGTTTTAAATAATTAACTTACTTTCATTAATTAATGTGAATAGGGAGAAAATCTAAACACTAAAACAAAAACATTTTTTAATATTACTTGTTAAGGTATTGTAAATCAGTAAGAAAAAAAATGAAAAAAAACACAAAAAATATAATTATGATAAATGTAAAAAGTCGATTTTTTGTACTTTTTTTATGCTTTTTTTATGCTTTTTTTGTACTTGAACATAATTATTGTTTAGCAAGTACTTTTTCAAAAACCGATACAAGTGTGAATAGTGTTGAACACATTATTGATGCGTTTAAGTACTCTAACCATAAAAAAGAGTTTAATGCTATAATTATTAATGGTCTTATTACTGCACAAAATCAGGGTGTAGTTAATAATCAAGAGTATTTAAAGCTTGTTTTTGCCCATATTGAGAATTTATATACAGCACTGTTATTTGCCGAGGCAGGCAGCTTGTTAAATATTATTGATGTAAAAGAGTTATCAAAGCAAAAAGATATTGCAAAGTACTACTATTTAAAAGGCAGGTATAATTTAGGTATTGGCAATTACAAAAGTGCATTAAAATATTATGATTTGGCTTTAATATTTGCTCATGCTAAAAAAGATGATGGTTTATATGGTCGAATTATATATTCAAAAGCAAAAACATATCTTTTAAAGGGAGACAGGCAAAATGCCCTGCCTTTGCTTTTAAGTGCCGAAAAGTTGCTTACCGATACAATATTATTGATAGAGGCTAAAAGGAGAATTTCCTCATCGTACTGCCTTTTAGGCAATTATAAAAAAGCGTTAATAAGCATTAATGACGCCTTGGCACTTATTTGTAATGATTTTGATAGAGAAATAAATTATTTTATACTAAAGCTAAATGGCTTTAATAGCATTGATATTTTGCCAAGAGTTTTGCAATCAAGGGCATATATTTATCGTGAGATGGCACACAGTAGCTCCGACTCCATTTATTATCTTAATAAATCGGTTATTGATTCGAAAGCATCTGTAAAAGCTTTTGAGCAATATAAGCGCAGTTTGATTTTTGAAACCGATTTAATTGATATTAATGAAAGCAATAAATATTTTAATTACAAAACTATTGAGGCCATTTTGCGGTTAAATAATGCTACACAAAACAGTAGTTTACTTTATGATGCACTGCAATATGCCGAAATGGATAAATCATCGGCACTGTTGCGAACCGTGCAAAAGGAGATTGCTTTAGAGCAATCGGGTATTTCCGACTCAACAGTTAAGTATTTAAAAAATCTTTATAAGCAATTAAGCAAGGTTGAGGCAAAAAGGTTTGAGACAAATGCAAATATTAGGATTTATGATACGGCACTTTTTGAGCTTAATTTAAAATTATATGATTTGATTTTGGAAATTAAGCAAATTGAAAAAAAACTTGAGGATGATTATCCTGCTTATGCTAATTTAAAGTATGATGTTATACCTCCAAATATTAATTTTATTTTAAAGGAGTCGTACAATAAAGCTATTATTGAGTATGTAGTGAGTAATGAAAAGCTGTATGCTTTTTTAGTGGTTGACGGGGTTATACATATTAATCATTTTTATTTTAGAGATGATTTTATAGAATCAATTGAGAAGCTTCAGCAAATGATTTCGGATATTAATAATATTGATTTTAGCTTAAAGGAGTTAAACGAATTTGAAACATTGTCATACAGTCTGTATAATGTTTTATTGGAGCCGTTTGGCGATAAAATTAATGGTAAGCCTTTGCTAATTGTGCCAGATGATGAACTTTCATTAATTCCGTTTGAGGTTTTATTAACAAAACCTTCAAAATCAAAAAGTTTGAATTATGCAGCACTTCCTTATTTAGTAAAAAGCAATAATATTTCATATACCTATTCGCTTACTTTATCGCATATGCAAAAAAAACTTGTTAAGTTTTCAAAGAGCAACCAAATACTTGCTATGGCACCGGGGTATGAAAAACTTGATGAGAATAAAGGCAACCAGTATATTGCATTGCGCTCTTTTTGCGATTTGGGAGAGTTAGGAATGTTAGAGGGGGCAAAAGAAGAAGCCGAGCAGGTAAGCAAACAAGCTAAAGGGATGTTGTTATTAGATAAAGGAGCATCGGAGTTGCAATTTAAAATTAATGCCCCACATTACGCCATATTGCATTTGGCAATGCATACTTTAATTAATAATGAAAACCCGTTGTATTCAAAACTTATTTTTACGCCCGATGTTGATAAAGTTGAAGATGGGCTGCTGAATACCTATGAATTAAGTAACATGCAATTAAATGCCGAATTGGTTGTATTGAGTGCATGCAATACAGGTTTTGGAAAACTGAATAAAGGTGAGGGGATTATTGGTTTAACACGAGGCTTTTTACAGGCAGGGTGCAAAAGCCTGCTTGCTACACTTTGGAGCGTAGCCGACAAGGCAAGTGCCAACCTTATTAAAGAATTTTATGATGGGTTAAATAGGGGGCAACCCAAATCGTTTAGCATATCGGCTGCAAAGCGAAATTATTTAATTGGTGCCAAGGGTATGGATGCACACCCGTTTTTTTGGGCAGGCTACATATCAATAGGTAATGATGCTCCAATTAAGTTTGATAAAAAAGTAGGATTTGTAAAAACAGCATCAATAGTATTGGCGGTTTTGGTATTATCAATTTTAATTTGGTTTTTGTACAAAAGAAAATTTAGGTTTAATCGATAAATCGATAAATTGTTTCATTGCTAAATTGTTAATTACATAAAATTCTAAACTCTAAACTCTAAACTTTGAACTTTGAACTTTTTAACTTTTAACTTTGAACTTTTTAACTTTGAACTTTGAACTTTTAACTTTGAACTTTTTAACCTTACCCTACAAATCCTCAATCAACTTAGCCGCCTCATTAGCATACGATGTATTATTTTCAATTATAGTACCCAATAGTTGTTTTGCTTTATCAATATTTTTATTTTTTAAATAGCATAATGCTTGGTACCATTGCCCTGCTTCGGTATATAATGTATAATCTTTTGAATTAAAAATGCTAAAAGTTTTAATAGCATCGTTATAATTTTTTGTTTCCATTTCGGCACATCCTTTTAACAGTAATAGTTTTGGGCTAAGTAAAGTGTCATTATAATTTTTATTAAGCATAGTTATTACTTTGCCAAAATTACCAATCTCAAACTCTTTTATTATGTTTTTTGTAATGTATTCCAACTCTATGCCACGTGTAACAACCGTTGGTTGCCATACTTGGTAATATGAATTAAACAGGTAGTCGGGGCTTTGAAAATGGTGTTTTAAAGAGTATATGGCTGTGCCAGAAATTAATGTTATTGATGCGGCAGCCCAATACCATTTGTTTTGTAGGTTTAATATTTTACTCTCTTTTTTGTCAATAACATTGTTATGGATACTGTTCAATGAAGCCTTAAAGTTTTTAACTTTTAGCTCTATTCTTATGGCATCATCAATTTCCTGTTGCAGCAGAAATTCTTTTTTCAGATTACTGTTTTTTTCTAATTCAGTCTCAAACAGTCTTTTTTCAATATTGTCCATATTACCATACAGATAATTCAAAATCTTCCGGCTTTGCATTTCTGAGTTTTTCATAGTCTGGTCTGTTTTTAATTTTTTCTGTTAAATATTGTTTGCAACGCATTCTTCTTGCATATACAACATTTTCAGTTGAATATTTCATAATAGTTTTTATTTGTGCTGAATTATAGCCTTCCATTGTTAACGATATAATTCTTTTGCACTCTTCGCTAAGCTTTTTAAACTCATCAATAAATAATTTTCGTTTTTGTTCATCAATTTTATGTTTAATGCTTTCATTTTCATCATCATCAATTATATCAATTTTTGATATAGGTATAACATTAAAAAAACCTAATTCACGTTCATTAGCATGAAGGAGGTTTTTGGCAATGGAAATTATATAAGTTTCAACACTACAAGTTAATCTCAGTTTTTTTTTATTTAAAATTTTACGATAAAAAACTTCAAAAGCATCTTGTACTGCCTCCTTTATATTATAGGTTGATGCCTTAACAATTATTCCATAATTATCAAGGTGTTTATATACCTTTTTGTAAATTGAACCTATAATTTTTTCATTTCCATTGAGTATCTCCTTAATTATTTCAGCTCCCGGATTTATACTCATCTCATTAATTAATGTTTTTTTAACCAAAATATTATCACTTAAAAGTAATTATTTTTTAATTATTTTTTTAAATACTTTGTAATATGCATATAATCAGACAAATATCAGTTTAAAAAAAAATGAAAAAAAATGAAAAAATTTGTATTATGTTAAGCATATTTTTTGCATTTTTATTGTCGAAAACATGTAAAATATTATTTTTCGAAATAAGGGTTTTGTTAAATTGTTAATAATAATGAAACAAATTAACAATAGTGCAATATAAAAATTTAGCATTTTTACCAACACATTTAAAATATGAAACCGACCATAGTATTATTTTTAATTTTTGCTATAAAGTTAAATAGTGTTGGGCAATCAATCAACCTTAATTATCTTGATTACCATAAAAAAATAGTTGAAATAGAAGAAACTTTTGTATCAGAGGATTTTAAAAAAGCAGATAGCTTATATGTTTCTCTGTTTTGTGAATACGACCCGCCTTTTTGTTCAGATGTTGTAATAGCCTTACAAATAAGCGTAATGGCCAATAATTTTGACCACTCAAAACAATTGTTGGAACTGTCGGTATTAAAGGGGGCAAAACCCGAATGTTTAAAAGAGTTGGCAGTATTAAAAAAAATACCAAATATATATTGGGATAACATTATTAAAAAATACCCTTTATTGCGAAAACAGTATTTTAACAGTATCGATTCGGTATTAAACAGGGCATTTGCACGCAGGTTTGAAAAAGAGCAAAGATTAAAAATATCGCATGAAAAAAATGATATTTTCCAACAAAATACCGATCATATCTATAGAATAATAAAATTGAAAGGTAATTTTCCGGGTGAGAAAATGATAGGCGTAAATATGAGCGGGTTAAAGAATATTGGGAAACGCAGTTTTGTTTCAAGTACTGCCGTAGTATCTTTATTGCATTATAGTTTTGGGTTTTCTGAATTTGAAAAATATTACCAAAAAGCTATGGAAACCGGTTATTTGCACCCAAGAGAATTTGCAAATATTTACACCTTTGAGCTAAATAAACGAAAGAATAAAATATTCCTTTATGCAAAAAATACTACAATAGCTAAGCCTGTTTTTCCAAAATATAGATTTAATTTTCTTTACGGCCCTAAAATTTGGGATATGGAAATAGTTAATGCCTACCGTGCAAAATTTGGTATTTGTACTTACGAAACCGACAGAAAAAAACTGGCTTTAGAAAAAAAATATGGGTTAGAACTTATGTTTCAATATTATTAGTTATGGTACTAATACTTTCCGATGAATATGATTTGTCAACAAACTTGGTAACAAGGTAAAAAAACTTTGCACTCTCTGCGCCTCATCTGTAAAAAAACATGTACTGTTAAAGCAGTTTAACCATAAAAAAATCCAAAAACAACCATTTTTATACTTTACATAAATACCTAATCGCAAATTTTTAATAAAAAATACCACCATGTAATTACCATGATACCAGATAGATGCAAAGACAATGTTTTTTAACATGCTTGCAAAGTGATAATATTACCCCCCACTTTAACATTAATTAAAAAAGAACAGATACTGTTTTATTGACTGTTGCCGTAAAAAAAATAATGTAGTAATGTAACAATTTAACAATGCAGCACCTTTAATAATTTAGCAATATAACTAATTAATAAACTATACCTATGGACGAACTAAGGACTTTAGACATTGCCTATAAATTTTGCCAGCGTGTTTTACAAGAGTGTACCGGCACACGAAACGAATTTGCCGAGTATTTGGGAATAGCCCCATGCAGGGTAACTGTTTATAAAAAAAAGATTGAGCAAGTTTACAATGTAAAGATACCCCACTCGCGCAAGCGACATACCTATTTTGTAAACGAAAATGACAGGTACAAATTACCCCC
>CBDUWQ010000137.1:0-10599 GCA_965370965.1 uncultured Bacteroidales bacterium | reverse complement strand
GTTTCCGATGCCTTACAGCTACATCAAACTAAACGCATGAATTATTCAGGTTAGAGTTTGAATTATTGGTTAACAATATCTACGATATAACGCATTAGCAGTAATTTTTTAAACAAATGACAACGATACTTGATAAAATAATAGCACATAAAAAAGGTGAAGTTGAAAAACAAAAGCTACAACTTTCGTTTAATAATCTTATCCGGCAAAAAAGGGTACGCAAAAGGTACTCTTTAAAGCAAAATATTTTAAAAGAAAATGCAGGTGGCATAATTGCCGAATTTAAACGAAAATCGCCATCAAAAGGTTGGATTAACCAACAGGCTGAATCTGCCGAAATAGTTAGCAGTTACGAAAAAGCCGGAGTTAGTGGGGTTAGCATACTTACCGATTCTGCTTTTTTTGGAGGTTCACAAAACGATTTAATTAATGCGGGTAAGTTAGTAAAGCTGCCAATACTCCGAAAAGATTTTATTATTGATGAATATCAGATTGCCGAAGCCAATATCATGGGAGCCGATGTGATATTACTTATTGCTGCCTGTCTTTCTCCGCAAAGGGTTTTAGAACTTGCCAAAACAGCCCGACGATACAACCTTGAGGTGCTTTTGGAAATTCACAACGAAAATGAGTTGGCACATATTTGTGATGAAGTAAATTTGGTTGGTGTAAATAACCGCAACCTACATACTTTTAAAATCAACCTTGAAACTTCGGTGCAATTAAGCAGCCAAATTCCTGATGAATATGTAAAAATAAGCGAAAGCGGAATATCATCGGTTGACGATGTGAAGTATTTAAGAAGCCACGGATATAAAGGCTTTTTAATGGGCGAAACATTTATGAAAACAGATAATCCGGGTAAATCGTGCAAAGAATTTATTAAACAATTATAGTATGGGTAAAAAACTAAAAATTAAAATATGTGGTATGCGCGAACCCCAAAACATTAAAGATGTTGATGCGCTAAACCCTGACTACCTTGGATTTATTTTTTATCCGCCATCGCCGCGCTATATCAATAAAAACCCTTATGATATTCCTGCCACAAAGGCTAAAAAAGTGGGTGTTTTTGTTAATGCCGATATTAATACAATAATAAAAAGAGCTGGAGAATATAAGATAAACACTATCCAGCTGCATGGCAATGAATTGCCTGAAATTTGTACCATGCTAACCGGATTAGGATACGAAGTTTTTAAAGCCTTTAAGGTTGACAACAACACAAAAGCTAAGGAAATGGAGGCATATGCAAATACTTGTACTGCATTTTTGTTCGACACAAAAACCGGTAAGCATGGAGGCTCAGGTAAAAAATTTAATTGGGATAAGCTAAATGAGATAGCCTACATTAATAAGTTTTTTATTAGCGGTGGAATTAGTGAAAATGATGTTGATGCCATTTTAAACCTAAATTATAAAAACCTTATTGGATTAGATTTAAACAGCAGGTTTGAAATTGAACCGGGCTTAAAAGATATTCGTAAGCTACAGAAATTCACAACAACCTTTAATGGTTAATAGATAGACAAACAACACAATAGCAATTAAATAATAAACAATTATGAAATATCAAGTAAACAAAAAGGGATACTACGGCAAATTCGGTGGTGCGTTTATTCCTGAAATACTTTACCCCAACGTTAAAAATTTAGAAGAAAAATATTTGAAAATATTAGAAAGTGAATCTTTTAGAAAAGAGTTTACATCGCTTTTAAAAAATTATGTTGGGCGGCCATCACCTTTATATTTCTCAGAGCGCTTGTCAAATAAATATGGGATTAACCTATATTTAAAACGCGAAGATTTAAACCATACCGGTTCGCATAAAATAAACAATACAATTGGGCAAATCCTTATGGCTCGTTTTCTTGGTAAAAAACGTATTATTGCCGAAACAGGGGCAGGACAGCATGGAGTGGCAACAGCAACGGTTTGTGCCCGCGAAGGACTTGAGTGTATAGTATTTATGGGGGCTATTGATGTTGAACGGCAAATGCCCAATGTTGAAAAAATGCAGATGTTAGGGGCTCAGGTTATTCCTGTTCACTCAGGCAGCAAAACTCTTAAAGATGCAACAAACGAAGCTATACGCGACTGGATTAACCACCCCGATGAAACTCACTACATTATTGGCTCGGTAGTAGGCCCACATCCTTATCCCGATATGGTGGCACGTTTTCAGTCGGTAATTAGTGCTGAAATTAAAACCCAGCTAAAAGAACAAACCGGCTCGGCCTTACCTGATTCAATAATTGCATGTGTTGGTGGTGGAAGTAACGCTGCCGGAGCATTTTATCATTATTTAAACGAAAAATCGGTAAGGTTAATTGCCGTTGAAGCTGAAGGGAAAGGACTTAAAACCGGACAAACAGCAGCAACCATAGCTACCGGAACACCAGGTATTATACATGGCAGCCTTACCTTGCTTATGCAAACCAATGACGGGCAAATCATAGAGCCATATTCCATATCGGCAGGGTTAGACTACCCGGGCATTGGTCCATTGCACTCGCATTTGTTTGATACCAAGCGTACGGTATTTATTAGTGCAACCGACAACGAAGCTGTTAATGCAGCTTTTGAGTTAACCAAAACAGAAGGTATTATCCCTGCATTAGAATCGGGGCATGCTTTGGCAGCTTTATCAAAAGTTAAATTTGCCAAAAACGAAACAGTAGTTGTAAACCTGTCGGGACGAGGTGATAAAGATATGGAGACCTATCGTAGGTTATTGCGATTGAAAACTTAAGGAAATACTTTTACAAAAAGGTTTGCGATAAATTGTTTAGAGGTGTACAAATAAATACTTACTTTTTCAATTACTTCTATAAAAAATCAAAAATAATAAATCGTACATCGTTAATCACAAATCTATGATTTGAAGTTTTTAGTTAATCCGCTAAAGTGAGATAAACTGATTTAAAAGTTAAGAAGGAATATGAATAATACATAAAAACAAAAATATATATGAACAATATAAAAACCTTATTTAAAAATAAAAAGAAAGAAATCTTATCCATCTATTTTACTGCCGGACACCCAACAGCAGATTCGGTTGTATCCATTATTGATAAGTTAGAGAAAAATGGCGTTGATATGATAGAAATTGGCATCCCTTTTTCAGACCCCTTGGCAGATGGGCCGGTAATTCAAAAAAGCAGTCAAAAAGCGTTAAAAAACGGAATGACATTACAAAAGATTATACATGATTTAAAAAATATCAGGCAGCAAACAAAAATACCATTACTGCTAATGGGATATTTGAATACCGTTTTACAGTACGGTATTGAAAAATTTTGCAAAGACCTTGCTAAATGTGAAATTGATGGCGTTATATTACCTGACATGCCTATTGATGTTTATGAAGATAAATACATGCGGTTTTTTGAGGAATATGGAATTATACCTGTGTTTTTAATATCGCCCAACACAACCGAAGAGCGAATACGCAAAACCGAAAAACTATCAAAAGGATTTATTTATGTAGTATCATCAGCCTCAACCACAGGTTCAAAGAAGGAATTTGACAGTAAAAGCGAGGCTTATTTTAAACGAATAAATGATATGCAATTATCTGTTCCCACGCTAATTGGCTTTGGCGTTTCAAACAAAAAAACATTTAATCAGGCTTGCAGCTATACCAATGGGGCAATAATTGGAAGTGCTTTTGTAAAGGCAATTGATGATGATGAAATATTAGAGAATTCAATACCTAAGTTTATTGAGCAATTTCAGTAAAATAATAGATTGTAGCAGGTTATTGCGAATTTCCCATCACTCAAATGGGTAAAAGGCATTATTCGTATCGTGGTATTAATAGATTATATTGTGCAATTTATTGCACTAACAAACAGGTATTTCACAACATGCAATGCAATAAAGTTGCATTTTGTTAATTTTGCATCTATAAAATAAAAATTACAGTTATGAAACTTACAACAGTCATATTATTTTTTACTATAACACTATTTTCCATATCGTTATCGGCTCAAAACATGCCTTTTCCGCAAAGCAAAACATGGAACGGCGCAATAAAACCAAACCACAAAACCCAAGCAGAGCTTAATTTGGCGGTTTCAAACTTGTACGACCAATGGAAAACCGATTTTTTAAAACCAACCATAATGGAAGGTGGCTACTATGTTGAGGGGGAATGTACGGGCTGCGTGGTTGAAAGCAAGGGCACTTCTGAAGGACATGGGTATGGCATGATAATTACTGCTTTAATGGCAGGGTACGATGCCAATGCAAAACAGTATTTTGATGGGCTATATAAGTTTTTTGACAATTACCGAAGTATAATAAACAATGAATTGATGAATTGGAATGTTGCGGTTGATGAACGTGAACCTTGGACAGACTCGGCAACCGATGGCGATTTTGATATTGCTTATTCTCTGTTGTTAGCTCACTACCAATGGGGATCCGACGGTGATATTGATTATTTGCAAGAGTCAATTGATATGATAAATGATGGATTAAAACTCGGTGATATGAGCACAGTATCAAAACGTGTAATGCTTGGCGACTGGGACAATAATATGTACACAACCCGCCCGTCAGACTGGATGACAGACCACTTTAGGGCGTACTATAATGCTACGGGAGATAACTTTTGGTTAGATGCCGCCGATACTGTTTATAGTATGATGAATGTAATTATTGATAACTATTCGTCAAATACAGGGTTAATGCCCGATTTTGTTGTGGGAGAAACAGCAAGACCTTCTAATCCCAATTTTTTAGAAGGGGAAAATGATGGCGACTACTATTATAATGCTTGTAGGTTTCCGTGGAGAATTTCTTCCGATTATCTGCATTACGGAACAGCAGAATCAAAACAGGTGCTATCAAAATTTTTAGAATGGGCAAATGACGAAATAAATAATGATTTTGCCAATTACACCGCCGGATATGAACTAAACGGCACAGCCCTTAACTCATATGACGACCTTGCATTTATTGCACCTTTGGTTTTAGCCTTTACCACCGATGAGGGTTATCAAAACACCTTGAACGATGGTTGGGATTATATTGAAGAAACATACTGGGGCTATTACGATGCATCCATTAATTTGCTTTGCCAATTGATGATAACAGGAAACTGGTGGTCCCTTTCAGATGGTTATTTTAATAAAGAGAATGAAATAGGAGGAAAAATCATTGGCTATTTCCCATCGTGGTCGGGCAGTGTTAGTAATATTCAATTTGATAAACTTACGCATGTTAATTACAGCTTTTTACTGCCTAAAGCCGATGGAACATTAAAACCCATTGAAAATGAAACAAAACTTAACCAATTGGTAGCTGCTGCACATAATGAGTATTCTAAAGTTTTAATTGCCATTGGAGGTTGGAATAATGGAGATGATAGTGCTTTTGAAACTATTGCTGCTGATGAGCAGTTAACCATAACTTTTGTATCAAATGTTATGGCTTTTGTAAGAGAGCATAACCTTGATGGTGTTGATATGGACTGGGAATATCCCGATTCAGGACAGTCGGCCGCCAATTATGTTAGCATGATGACTGTTTTTGCCGATAGCCTGCATTCAAACAATAAAATGCTTACTGCTGCTGTTGTTGGCAAAGAGTGGGACATAAACTCAATTCGCGACAGCATATTCTCATTGGTTGATTGGTTAAATATTATGGCTTATGATAACTTTTCACAAGATAACCACTCTACCTTTTTATTTGCAACATCGTGCTTAAACTATTGGCAAAACACCAGAGAGCTTCCTAAAGAAAAAACTGTGTTGGGAGTGCCATTTTACGGATACTCGCCCTATGCATCATACAGGAGTATTGTAAGCCAGCATCCCGATGCCCCTTATACCGACCATGTGGGCAATTATTATTACAATGGCAAAAATACAATGCACAATAAAACGCTAATGGCAAAGGAGCGTTGTGCCGGAACAATGATTTGGGAAATATCGCAAGATACTTATGAGCAGGAGACTTCGCTTTTAACAGTAATATATGAATCGTATAAAGGGATATATACAGGAGTGGTAGAGAAAAATGAGTTAAACTTGAAATTGTACCCCAATCCGGCAACCAATATTGTTACCATTGAACTGCCTGTAAACACAAAATTGGTACATATACATATTTTTGACCAAAGCGGACGCTTAATTAAAAATATCAACTTTAATAAAAACCAGAATAAAGTTGTTTTTTCTGTAAAAGATTTAGATAAAGGTATTTACTTAATTGATATTGTAGGAAAAGATAACCATAAAATAGTTAAGTTTATTAAGCTATAACAGCTTCTTCAGGAACTTTTATGTGCGACCAGTTATCGCCTCTTTTTATTCGCGATATTTGCATTTCGCTAACACAAAAAAGCTTAGCAATTAAATTTTGGGTTATTCCACGGTTTATCATTAACTTAATTCTAACCACATCGTCTTTATTAAGCTTTGAATAAGTTATTATTTTTACCTTGCTGTTACGCCTTTTTTCATGAATACGTTTAAACATGCGTTTATATGCATCCTCCTTAGTCTCCCATTTTAAATTGGTAAAGTGGTTATTGCTTTTATTCCAGTCTAAATGAATTACTGTATTCTGATTTTCATCGGTTTTTTTTACAAACAACTCTGCTGTTACCTTATGCACCAAAAACGATCTTTTTTTGCTTTTAGTTAAAAAACTGATATTTAAAAAACCCTTTATTACCCCCGGTTTAATAATACGTCCTTTTACCTTATCATAACAATAGCTTTTAACTCTACCATAATTGCTGACTTCATAGCATTTATCGGCATAAGGAATACGTTTCCATACCTCATCTTCTATTTTTTTTAAACGTCGTGTCATAGTTTTAAGGTTATTTTTACCAATACCACAAATTTATTCAATTTTGAATTAACAGCTTATGTGGTTTGTCAATTATTTGCATATCAAAAAATATAAATTGTATTTTTACCCAATATTTATACTCATGTGATTAATAAAAACTAAAAAGGTTGCATTATTATTGTAATTATGTGCAACCTTTTTTTATATTAGCATCTAATAAATTGATAAGGTGTATGGAGAATAAAGAACATCAAGTGATTGAAGAATGCAAAACAGGCGCTGCATCTGCTAAAGAATGGATTTATAAAAAATATGCGCCAATAATGCTCGGTGTATGTTTAAGGTATGTTAAAGATAAAATGCAGGCCGAGGATATTTTGCATGAAAGTTTTATTACAGTATTTGATAAAATTGAACAGTTAAAAGACAATAAGGCAATTCAAGGTTGGATTAAAAGAATTATAATAAATAATTCATTAAATTATCTTAAAAAAAAGAAGTATCTACTAAATGTTGAAGATATAAACGAAAACACAGTAACCAATACAGATGAAAATGATGCGAAAGATATAAAAGAGCGCATTTTGCAGATTGATGTATCACAAAATGATATGCTTTCAATTATTAACAATTTGCCTACGGGTTTTCGTACTGTATTTAACCTGTTTGTTTTTGAAAAATTAAAACATAGTGAAATTTCTGAAAAACTAGGGATTTCATCTGGAACATCAAAATCGCAACTGCTTAGGGCCAGAAAACAAATTCAACAAAAATTATATGAATTGGTTTTAGAAAAAGAGAAAAATAAACATAGAAAAAAAGTGGTTTTATCCTCATTTATTATAACTATGAACGATGATTTAAGCTATATTGATAAAATTGCCCATGATAAATTGTATGGTTTTACCTCAATTCCTGCAAAAGGAATTGAAAATATAATTAATGCAGGAGCTAACACCGCACAATCAGGTTTTTGGGGTATGCATAGCAAATTATTAACAATACTAAGTAAAAATATTATTACTATTTCTTCAATTGTTATTGGAACAGTTGGAATTACTTTTTTGGTTTTAAGTGGCAATGCCGATAAAACAACTCAAACAAAAACCCAAAGCAATATTGAAACACCTGTTATAAATATTATTGATACAATTATTAATAACGACACTATTGACAATTTAAGAACAGAACCTATTACTGTACAAACAAAACAGAAACCGGTTACTAAACAACCAAAAAAAGAGTCTGCAACAGTACAAGTTGAAGATAAACCTGTTACAGTAAAAATTAAAAAAGTAATAACCATAAAAAAGAAAAAAATTATTACCGATACAATCAGAAAAACTGATACCTTGCGCCTATAATTAAAAGAAAATACCTACAAGTCGCATGGTAAAAAAAAGGAGTTTTTCTAAGTACTTAAAATTCTTGTTGTTTACTCTTGTCATTTTGCAAATGGTAATTTCTGTAAATTTAAATGGTCAACAAATATACCAAAACTCCAATATAACTAATGATACCCTGTTTGTGTATGATACTGTTTGGGTTTACGAAGCGGTTTATGATACTATTTGGGTATTTGATACCATATATATTGCCTCAATTTTTAAACCCTTAGAAAAACTAAAACCTATTGAAGTTAGCCAAATTAACTATTCAACCAATTATTCATTAACAGCAAAAACATTAACATCAATAACTTTACAACGGAGAAAATATGTACATAGACAAATTAAAAACAATAAATTCAACTTTAACTTAAAACAAAAGAAAAATAAATCCAAAAAGAAAAGACATTCTACAAGATATGCAGGAAAACTAACATTAAACCCTACCAAAGGAAAATTTGACCCTCGTCTATTTTCAAGAGGAATTTTTAGTACTGAAGCCTTTGTTGGAACGGTATTGCAAAATACCCAATACGCCTATCCAACAAATTCTGAAAACCTTATTGATATTGAAAAAGCAATAGAAAATATGTCTGGAATTGAGTATGGGGCAAGGATAAACTACAACCTGTTTCAATATACTTTGCAATGTGGCATTGGTATTTCTCAGCTTAAAGAGAGTTTTAATTATATACAAACAGACTTTGATGTTTACAGTACTCAACAGTCAACAGAGATTAGTTATATGATGCAGTGGACTGATACTTTGCGGTTTTATGATATAGACCAATTAATTGGGGGCGATACAACATGGATTACGTACTACGACACCTATGATACATTGATTATTGAAGACTCAATTTTTTATAACTATGACACAACTTTTACACAAACACAAAAATCGGAAATTAACAGCCACTACCTACTTGAAATACCACTTATATTTTCATATGAGTGGGGTTTTGCCAAAACAGCAATACAACTCAAACTGGGTGGTGTTAACCAATTTCATATGTTCTCAAAAGGAAAAGCATTTTCAGGTACAGGAATGGTTGAAGATATTAACCAAACTACAAACTTTACAAAATACAACTTTGCTGTTTATGGTGGCATAGGTTTTTTATTTGATTTTTCACAAAAAGTGTCAATTGCTATTGATGCATATTATAAATACCCTTTAAAAAAATACAGCACTAGCAATAGTGCTGTATTAAACAAACAAACATATGGAATAAATGCAGCTATTAGATACCATTTTTAACACGCAGAATTATGAAATTTAAATACATATTTTCCATATTTATAGTTTTCGCCTTATCAGTAAAGCCGGTATCTGCATATTTTTTTACAATTACTGGCAATGTTTACTATAACAGCTCATCGTTTACCGTACCTAACCATACAATATATTTTTCATCAGATGGGGCAGCAATAAACGATTCGGCATTTAGCGATTATTACGGATATTACAGCATTACTTTTGACTTGCCTAAGGACTCTACCTATTTATTCAATGTTTATACCAATGACGATTGCGAAGATGATTCCTCAAATTTTTTGCACCATATTTACTCGGCAAGCGGTACGTTTTATGTTTATGTTGAAACTTGCATGCTATCAAATTATTGTCAGGCATATTATAATTATAACCAATTATCAGAAAAAACCATTCGATTTTTCGACACTTCAATAGGTGATGTAACAGAATGGTTTTGGAATTTTGGCGATGGTGAATATTCATATGAGCAGAATCCTACACACACATATTCAGGCTATGGTTTTTATGAAGTTGCTTTAACAATTTTTACCACAGACAGTTGCACAAGCTCATGGTATTATTACATATATATTGTTGAACAAGCATATATTGATGGAATTGTAAAAGCCGGCCCCAATATGCTGCCCAAAGGGCGTGTATTCATATTTGAAATAGACTATTTTTATGACAATATAATTCCCACATACAATACATCATTCCCTATTGATTCAGGAATATTTAAAATACCTTACGATTATGATATTCCATATATGTTGTTTGTAGTTCCGGAGTTAAATGTGCCCGATTACTATTTTCCGGAATATTTTCCGACCTACTCCGGAGATGAAAAATATTGGGAGGATTGTTCTTTTTTTATGCCTGAGTTAAATGATACTTTTAAAATAGATTTAGTTAGGCGCGATAGCATTTTTTATGGGCATGGTACAATAAATGGCTTTATAAACACCGAACAAATGTGGAATTCAAACATGGAAAATTCCAACATATTACTTTTAGATGCTGATTATAACCCTTTAAAATACTCGTTTTTTAATTATGATAATACATATAGCTTAAACCAGCTTCCTTATGGCAACTATTATCTTTTAATCAATAAAATTAATATCCCATCCTACCCTG
>CBDUWQ010000136.1:0-10842 GCA_965370965.1 uncultured Bacteroidales bacterium | reverse complement strand
AAGTTTTAAACTCCTTGAAAATTATTGCTACTTTGTAAACTGATTAGTAACAAAAATCATTATAAATGGATACAATAAAAAGTTTAAAGCAAATGGTGCAGCACCTGATTGATTCAGGAATAAAAAAAAGAATTGCAGTTGCTGTTGCAGAAGATGCTAATACTATAAGCTCTTTAATTGAAGCACAAGAAAAAGGATTTGCAATTCCTATTTTAATAGGTAATAAAAATAATATAGAAAAAGCATTAATAGATGAAAATGCCAATCCTGAGTTTTTTCAAATTATTGATATCCCTAATCACGAAGCAGCTGTTAAAGAAGCGGTACGAATGGTTAAAAACAACGAAGCCGATGTATTGATGAAAGGCTTAATTGGCACCGATAAATTTTTAAAAGCAGTACTTAATAAAGAAGAAGGCTTGTTGCCACCAAAAGCAGTAATGAGCTATGTTTGTGCTTTAGAACTTCCTAAGTACAATAAACTTCTGTTTGTGTCAGATACCGCTGTACTGCCTTACCCCGATTTAAAACAAAAAATTGCCATGGTTAACTATACCGTTAATATGGTAAAAAAGTTTGGAATTGAAAATCCTAAAGTTGCACTTGTTGGGGCAACCGAAAAGGTTAGCGAGAATTTCCAATATAGCCTTGATTATGCACAAATATGCAAAATGGTTGATAGGGGGCAGATACAAAAATGTACTATTGACGGGCCGCTTGATGTTTTTTTGGCATGTCATCCCGAAAGTGTAAAGATAAAAGGCATACCAACCCCAATTAACGGTGAGGCCGATGCATTGGTTTTTCCGTCGCTTGAGTCGGCAAATTGCTTTTATAAAGGTTTAATGCTGTTTGGTGGTGGCGAGCTGGCAGGATTAATACAAGGTACAACAAAGCCTGTTGTAGTAATGTCGCGCAGCGAAAGCCAAAAATCAAAGTTTTATTGCGTTGCACTATCGTGTTTAATGGCGTAACCTGCCTGCACAGAACTTTAGCTTGTATTTTATTCTCAAAAGGCTAAGGGTTAACTAAAAAATAACTTTCGATTTTTAGAAACATCTTTTGCACATATATAAAGTTAAAAATACTCACTGTAACGCTGCTATGGTTGCGTTTGACTGCCGGCGAGACCTAGTTTTTAAACTTTATCTATACACAAAATCTTGCTCCTAAGTTCTCGGGCTTATTTCTTAGCAAACCCTAAGTATTATTGTAATCACTTCATTTTTATGCTTGTATTAATAGTTATTTTGCTATTTTAGTGATGCTTAATAATTTAGTGCTATGAATATTTTTGCATGGTTTTGGTCGTTTTGTATTGTTGCGGCAGTTTTATATGCCGCTTTAGTGGTTTGGTTTTTAAATGGTTGGAATAGTATTCCGGTATTTTATCGAAAAAACAAAATTTATTCAACAAAAGTCTCTGTTATTGTACCATTTTTTAATAATGGTGCATCTTTAAAAAAATGCATTGATGGGCTTATACATCAAAGTATTCAAACAACCGAATATGAAATTATTTTGGTTAACGACCATTCTGTTGATGAATCGGAACTGATAGCAAAGGAGTTTGCCGAAAAATACAGGAGAATAACCCTTTTACAAAACAACAAAAAAGGCAAAAAGCAGGCTTTGTTGCAAGGTATTGCGCATTCAACAGGCAGTTTAGTTGTTACCACCGATGCCGACTGCAGTCACCCCGAGTTTTGGTTGGCAAATATTGTTGAATACTATGAATTGCATAACCCAAATATGATTGTTGGTCCTGTGGTTTTAAAAACAGGCAATTCACTTTTTCAAAAATTTCAGCAAATTGAGTTTATAAGCCTTGTGGCAACAGGGGCAGGCGCAATAGGTATTAACCACCCTGTTATGTGCAATGGAGCAAACTTGGCCTTTAAAAAATCGGTTTTTTTAGAATTGGATAATCCGTTAAATTTAAAATATGCATCGGGTGATGATGTGTTTTTACTGCATAATATGAAAAAAGTTGATGCTGATAAAATTCATTTTTTAAAGTCGGGTGAGGCAATGGTTGTTACAAATGCTACAAAAAATATAAAATCGCTTTTTAAGCAAAGGGGTAGGTGGGTGTCAAAAGCATCAGGCTACACCGATGGTGATACTAAGTTTACTGCTTTTGTTGTGTTTATTACCTCGTTTTTGTTGGTAATGGGGTTAGGGTTAATGGTATATAATATAATTTTTTGGAAACCTGTTTTGTTTCTTTTTCTTGTAAAAACAATAGTTGATACCCTGTTTTTAAATCAGGTATTGGGCTTTTTTAAGCAAAAAGCTTTGATGAAATTAACACCTGTTTTTGAGTTTTTTTATGTTTTTTATGTTTCGGTTACCGTTATGTTATTATTGTTTAATAAGAAAAATCTGCACGACACTAAGTTGTTAAGTTGATAAAGAAACAGCCCTGATAAAATTGAGATTAAAAATAAAAAAAATATTTCAGACAATCCCGGTATAATGCTATTTGCAGCTTCAGCAAATTCTAATTCAAAATATGATAATTGCAAAACAGTTTTTATAGAAAAAACAAATGCAATAAATATAAAAATCCACGAGAGCTTGATGTATTTTATAAGCAATACGCTTTTAGCATCTGCCGTAATAACTTTTTTCATTATAGTATTAGTAAAATCTGCCGACAGGTTTGGTGCGGTAGCTTTACTTAAAATATTTTTAAGCTCATCATTATTATTTAAATCAGTGTTTTTCATTTATATATAGCGTTGTTAAATTATTGTTGTTAATTCATGTTTTAATTCATGTTTTAATTCATCTTTTAATAAGCCATAAAACCTTTTACGTGCTCTGAACAATAATACTTTTATATGGTCATATTTTATATCTAAAATCTCCTCCATCTCTTTAAGGCTTAAATCATCAATATAAAAAAGTTGAAGAACTAAAGCCTCTCGTTGTGGCATCTTTTTTAGTGTTTTTTCAATAAATATTTTTTGTTCCTGTTTTTTTAATAGTTTAATGCTACTATTAACTCCATGTTCATCCACATTTACAATCTGCTTGTGTCCTTCAATTTCCATTTTTTTCCTACGTAGCTCTTTAATCGATTCGTTTACCACTATTCTCATTAACCATGTTGAAAATGTTGCATCGCCTCTAAAAGTATCAATTTTATTAAACGCTTTTATAAATGCTTCTTGTACGGCATCTTCGGCAACTGTTTGGTTGTGTAAAACACTATAAGCAACCGAGAACGCCTTATCTTTATAGCGGTCAATTAAAAACCTAAAAGATTCGGCGTTACCCTCAATTACCTTTTGTATATAAAACTGATCAGTCAAATTTTACATTTTTTTTGTTGCAATATAGTTTGCCACTAATACGCCTAAGCCGCCAAATAGTAAAATCATGGCAAAATATGATACTACATCAGGTAATAAACCGATTTTACTAAACAGTACACCAAAGACTAACCCTAATCCAATGCCAATTAAAATTACTCCAAATTTAAAAAAGCCGTGTTTTTTTTCTTTCTTTTTGTAAATTTCCGATAAATCTACACCTTTTTCAATTAAAGCCATACGCTCTTTATTCCGGGCTCTAACACTATAGTAAATTGATAGCACAATTGCTGTAAACAGACCAAGGTTAATAATTATTCCTGTTATCATTCCAAAAATCGGAATCATTTGAAGATTTTCTTCCATAGTTTTAATTTTTTAAGTTTAACATGCGATTTTTATAATTAGATGTCATTGTAAATATTAGGTAACAAGAATTGATGCTTTTTTGTATTGAAATATATATTTTTCCTATTTTATAGTTATATTAGTGCTATTAAAAAACTTAAATAATAACTTATGAAAGGTACATTTACATTTACAATTATTAAACCCGGAGCTGTTACAAATGAGCATATAGGTCCTATATTGTGTAGTATTAGTAACGCCGGATTTCATATTTCATCAATGAAACTTATTAAATTAAGGACAGCACAGGCTCAAAAATTTTATGCAGTTCATAAAGACAGATCATTTTATAATGATTTAATAAAATTTATGACTTCAGGTCCTATAGTAGTTGCTGTTTTAGAAAAAGAAAATGCGGTTGAAGAGTATCGCAAATTAATAGGTAATACCGACCCAACAAAAGCCCAAGATGGCACTATTAGAAAGCTGTTTGCCGAGTCTATGCAAAAAAATGCCGTTCATGGTTCCGATAGTGATAACAATGCAAGAATTGAATGTGATTTCTTCTTCTCAACAAGTGAAAGGTTTAGTGTTTTTGAAGACCGAGCGTTTTGATTAGTATTTGGCGTTTTAAGGCAAGTGCTATTTAAGAATTATATCACTAATAACATTGTCATTTACTGTTTCGTTAAGTTTATTAATCAATTGGCTTTTAATAAGGTGCAGTTCGTTACGTATAACCGATGATTTTAATATAACATAAAGTTTTTTATCTTTTATGTAAATGTCGGCAGTTGCCCTGCCAATGGTTTTGCCCACTACATCTTCCCATGAGCTTAGCAGGCTTACCTCTTTAATTTTTTGCCTCATTTTTAAAGCATCAAGGTATTCCTGAATTACATCCTTTAAGGGTTGTGTGTTAGATCTCCTCATACAATTGTGTTAATTTTGCGTTGTTAACTGTAAAGTGGTAGTATTCTCCATCAATTTTGCGTAGTACATTGTTTATCCGTTTAGGATTTGTGTCAGTAATAAATATTTGGCCAAAATTGTTTTGTGCCAATAGTTTAACAATCTGCTCAACCCTGTTGCTATCTAATTTGTCAAAAATATCGTCGAGCAGTAATATGGGTTTAAACCCACAAATATTTTGAAAATATTCAAACTGTGCCAGTTTTAGGGCTACCAAATATGATTTTTGTTGACCCTGTGAGCCTAATTTGCGTATGGGGTAATCTCCTAACAGTAATTCTAAATCATCTTTATGGATGCCAACTGTTGTATGTCGCGATATTTTATCTTTTTCACGGTTTTCCGATAGTAGTTTTCCAAAGTCGGTGTGTGTTAATTGCGAATTGTAAATTAACGATACAGACTCTTCGCCTTGTGAAATATGGGTAAAGTATTTTTGAAATGTAGGTTTTATTTTTTCAACAAAAATTTTTCTCTTTTTATAAATAGTGTTGCCTTTTTCTATTAATTGAGTTGTGTATAAATCAAGTACGTCATTATCTAAATAGCCTGTTTTTCCATACTGTTTAAGTAGATGATTGCGCTGCAGCAATGCCCTATTGTAGTTTTGTAAATCATACAAGTAATTGCGGTCAAATTGTGATATTATTCCATCAATAAATTTTCGGCGCACATCGCTTCCGCCAATAACCAAATCAATATCATATGGTGATATCATTACTAACGGAATAAGCCCAATGTGCTCAGCAAGTTTTTCGTACTCTTTTTTGTTACGCTTAAACTTTTTCTTTTTACCCTGCTCAAAACCGCAGTATATATTATCTGTGTGGTTGTTAAAAACGTATTGCCCATCAATAACAAAAATATTGTTACCGTGCTTAATGTTCATAGAGTCAATGCTTGTAAAAAAACTTTTACAAAACGACAGGTAATAAATGGCATCAAGAATATTTGTTTTGCCAACACCGTTATTGCCTGTAAAACAATTTATTTTTTGACAAAACTCTACCTCAAATTGAGAGTAATTTTTGAAATTTACTAATGATAAGCTTTTAAGAAACATGTGGATAAAGATAGTGAATAGGACTTATAAAAAAAATCCTCCAGAGGGCTCCGGAGGATTTTATATGCTTCCTTAAAATTACCTGCATTTTAACTACGAAACAATTAAATAAACTTTTTTTTAAGCTATAAGATACTAAATTTAAATAACTAATTAAATGTATCTCTTTTTGTATGCACCATAAATTAGCTTAAAAAAGGAAGCATTTTATCTTCACTTTCTGTTTTGTACTAATCTGAGAATATTTTAATAATATTATAATTTCTCTTTAGTAACTAACACTTAAGTAAAAGTACATTAAGTTTATTATAAATTGGTTTGAGTTTAGAATTCGACAGGGATTGTTTAGAATTCGATAAGTATTTATATGATATTGCTCTTTTTTAACCTGAATTATGCCAATCCTTCAAAAAAGTCTAATAGTTTTTGTCTTTTTCGTTGACTTACCGGCACACTACTTTTATTGGTTAATACAATATAACCACCATCTTTTTTATCGAAACGCAAAATGTAGTTTAAATTTATCAGATGTGACTGGTGAACCCTAAAAAAACCAAAACCGCTTAACATATCTTCAAACTCTTTAAGTCCTTTTGAGATAACTATTTTTTCGCCATTTTGTAAAAAGAAGGTAGAATAGTTGTTGTCAGCTTCGCATCTTATAATATCAGTTATTTTAATTAAATGGATGCTTTCGTTGGTTTTAAGTACAATTTTTTTTGTTTCATTATTTAACTCTGAGATATTATTGAAAAAAGCATTCCATTTTAATTTTTGGTTTTCTGCACCAAAATCAGAATCAACTCTATTTATAGCATCAATTAGTTCATCAGTGCTAATAGGTTTTAAAATATAATCGAATGCACTAAATTTAATGGCCTTTAAGGCATACTTTTGATATGCAGTAATAAATATAATTTTAAAGGTTATGGGTTTAAGTTTTGTTAAAATATCAAAACCACTGCCATCAGTCAAGTCAACATCCAAAAAAACCAAATCGGGTTTATTGGCTTTAATTACATCAACTCCTTTTTGTACAGAACCAGCCTGTCCAACAATATTTATATCGGTAAAATTTTCATTAATAATTAATTCAATGCATTGCCTTGCAAATGGCTCATCATCAATAATAACTATATTCATATTCTTTTTTTTGGATGTTGTTTCGTAATGTAAATAGCATGCGAATATAAATAAAGCTTTGTAATAATACATTGTGATTTATAAAAAATAACTTGATAGTACCTAAACTATTTTGCCAGATTATTTCTATAAATGATAAAAAGGACTATTTTTGCCAAGAATTTTCCAAAATAAAATAAAATTATGTCAAAAAATAAGAATACAGAAAAGGATACCAACATTGAAGGTTTTGAAAGTGCGTTAACAAAAAGCGAACAGTTTATTGAAGATAATCAAAAAACGCTTACCTATGTTGCTCTTGGTGCATTAATTATAGTTTCGCTTTATTTATCTTTCCAAAAATTTTACATAGAACCACAAAACAGTGATGCACAAAATAATATGTTTGTTGCAGAGCAGTATTTTCAGCGTGATTCATTTAACCTTGCACTAAATGGTGATGGTAATTATTTTGGTTTTTTAGATATTATCAGTGATTTTAAAATGACAAAATCATCGAATTTGGCAAAATATTATGCAGGGGTTTGTTATTTACACTTAGGTGATTATGATGAGGCAATTTCATACCTTAAAAAATTCAACTCAAGCGATGTTATGATTAGCTCAATAGCTAATGGAGCTATTGGCGATGCTTATGCTGAACTTGGTGATTTTTCAAATGCTATTTCATACTATAAAAAAGCAGCCAATAATAATCCTAATGATTTTTCATCGCCTATTTATCTTAATAAAGCAGGACAATTGTTAGAAGAAGAAGGTGATTTTAAAAAAGCTATTGAATTGTACGAAATTATTAAAGCTGATTATCCTAAAACTGCCGAAGGCCGTAATAATGAAAAGGTAATTGCCCGAGCAAAGCTTAAATTGAAAAAATAAACAGTATATTTTAAAATATTTAAAAAGTATCATTAACTTAGTTTTTGATACTTTTTTTGTTTTATTATAAATTTTTAATAGAATAATTACAATGGCAACATCATTAAAAAATTTATCAGATTATGACATTCAATCGGTAACCAATGCTGAAAATATGAAGTTTGGTATTGTTGTGGCCGAGTGGAATACTGAAATAACCGAAGCTTTATACCAAGGTGCTTATAGTACTTTGATAAAACACGGAGCTAAGCCTGAAAACATTTTAAAAAAATATGTGCCAGGTACTTTTGAATTAACCTTAGGTGCACAATTAATAGCTAAAAACACTAATGTTGATGCAGTTATTGTTTTGGGTTGTGTTATTCAAGGCGAGACGCGTCATTTTGATTTTATTTGCCAAGGCATAGCCCAAGGAATTACAGAGTTGAATATAAACCTTAATTTGCCTGTAATTTTTGGTGTGTTAACAACCGATAATCAGCAGCAGGCTGTTGACCGTGCAGGTGGCAAGCATGGTAATAAAGGCGACGAGGCTGCTGTTACTGCCATTAAAATGATAAGTTTAAAGCAAAATATCACTAAGTAGTCTATGCAAGAAAACGCCAAATACTGCGTTACGCTTGCCAACAAAATGGTCATTTACGAATAGTAAACTCCTTTTTTATAGACTTCGCAAGCCTTGTCTTTGGAGTTTTCTTATCAAAGACGGAGTTTTCTCGCAAGCACTAAGTAGAGTCTATCTATAAAGTCAGCTTTTTTATTGTCGGAACAACTAAGCCCTGAAGTGGGCGTAATCATTAGCTCGGGGTTTTAAACCCGAGAATGAGTAATAACAGACAGTTTAGCGTTCTAAGCAGAGAAATTGAGTTGAAAATGAAATTATGATTGGAATGCAATATTTAAAATAGCTTGTTCATAAACTAATTCTCATTGAAAGCAAAATCCCACCGCCTTTGCTCTCTTTTTAATAGCACCTTAAATTTATTGGGCAATTCAATAGTAAACTCAATAAATTTGTCTTTTTCAGGATGCAGGAATCGGATATATGTTGCACATAAAAACAACCCTTTTCCTTTAAAAAGCAGTTCGGGCTCTGTATAAAGTTTATCGCCCAAAATGGGGTATTCAATTTCTGACATATGAATACGCAATTGGTGGGTACGACCTGTTAATGGGCTTAGTTTTAATAACGAAATATGCTTATATTTAATTGAGTTAACTGTTGTAATCAACTCATATTTTGTTACAGCTTTTTTATCTTCAATGGCAATATTTATTTCGCCTTTGTTTTCAGGCTTTCCTATTACAATAGCGGTATAGCTTTTTTTTACCGTTTTGTTTTCAAATTGTTTACCTAAATTAATTAGGGCACTTTGGGTTTTTGCAATAACAACCAGCCCGCTTGTTTGGTTATCGAGCCGGTGCACGGGGCGTGGTATTGGAAGTGCATCGGTGGTAACCGGGGTTTTTAGGTTGTATGGCAAAGCATTTTGCAGTGTTTTAAAATAGTTGCCACTTGTGCTTAATCCTGCCGGCTTATTAATTATGGCAATATGGTCATCCTCAAAAACAACTTGCAATTCAAATTCAAACACCTTTTTAGTTGTTGTCTCTTTTTTAATATGCTCAATAACCTGTCCATGCTTAATAAACCGGCTCTGTTCAACCACCTCTCCATTAAGTAATAGTTCACCATTTTTTATGGCTTTTTTTGCTGAATTTCTTGATAAAACAGTTGGTATGTTTTTAATCACATAATCTATAAACCGTATTTCTCCTATTAAATCGGTAATAGTATGTGATGATATTATTTTCATTGTCATTATCTATTCCAAAATCTTTTTGCAAGTTTAGAATCAATATTACTATTTTTAACCCAATTTACATGTGTATTTTTTTTTAAAATTTGAATCGGCTTTGCTACAAACTCCATATCTTTTTTTTGTACCAGTGCTTTTACCATAAAAGATTTATTGTTATTTGGGTATAAAAACATATCGACATTATACCAAGTTAAAGGTTCTCCATTTATCTCATAAACAACAACTTTATTAAAGTCTAAATCTTTATTAATGGTTGAACCAAACATACCAATCTCTAATCTATCTTTTTTGTAATTAACAATGTAATGTATTTTTTTTGAGTCATAAGTCCAAATTAAAGTATCGCTATATTTTTTTGAAAAGCCAATTTGTTCATAGGTTTCAAAATAATTTATTTTTGTGTTATTTTTTGTATTATAAGTAATATAACTGTTGATATCAACCCCTGACAGGGTTGAAAAATCTGCAATAAAAGTCTCTGAATTAAAAGGTGAAGAAGGATTATAAGAATTTTGAAGTGCCTGCATCACATCAAACAAATCTGTTTTTCCATTTGAACGTTTTATAAGTTCTATATCTAATTGAAAAGCAAATAAACTTCCTTTTGTGTAAAAATCGTCAAATATTTTTTGCTCTTTTTTACCATAAATATTTGAGCTTACCTTGCTAAAATTTATATTTTTATAATACTCGTTTGATTCATTTAATTCATCTAAAAAGTCTTTTGGCTTTAAAAATCCCGAATTAACTAAAGTTTTAATGGCAAGATATTCAGTTACTCCTTCATAAAACCACAGCATCTCATCGCATTTTGGATTTTGAAAATCAAACTTATTAATAACTTCACTTCTTATGCGCAATGGTGCGTAAATTGCATGAATAAATTCATGTATTGACGAACTAATTATAATATTGTTATCAAGCAAAGCCGAATGATAACATATTAAAGTTGAGTTTGGATGTTCTAGTCCTGTTAAGTACGGTACTGTTAATGAGTATTCGGAATAATAAAGAAATGAATATGATTTATGTTTGTAATTAGATTTTTTGATAATCTCGGAAAGGGGGGCAAGTAATAATTCTTTAATTTTTTTTGAATTTAGCAAAGAATCATTTCCTGCACAAGATATTGTAAACTTTGTTTTCCCTATCCGAAAGTTGCTTGTGTCAGGCACGCAATACATAATCGGATTATGAATCAAGTATTTGTAATTTTCAGCAATAAAAATATCCGTTGTATCATTAATTTTATAGAGGTGTTTATTTAGATACAACTATAATATTCTTATATTCAATA
>CBDUWQ010000135.1:0-10862 GCA_965370965.1 uncultured Bacteroidales bacterium | reverse complement strand
ATTTTACTAATCACATTATCAGCAACACTACTAAAAATAGGACTTGCTGCATTGTAAAGCACATCAATTTTATCGGGGTTAATGCTATATGATTCAACAATATCCTTTTTTGAATAATGCGAAACAGTAGCAATTCGGTCGGTATTTTTTATCCATATTTTAAAAAAATACGAATAATAATAATAAAACGACTTTTGAAGAAATTCAGGAAAATGGACAAAATTTATATCATGAACAACAATTACCTTTTTTGTTTTTATCCTTTTTGAGCTCCAGCCATCAGGCGATAAAAACAAATCGAACCTGTTTTTATTTATAAAAAAAGGCAAAAACAGCTCAAATTTAAGCAGCCATGCAAGTGGTCTGAAAAATGGAGGTCCAATATTAACAGCTTTTACATTATTTGCAAATATAAACTCCTTGTCAATACCTTTTCCAAAAATAAAAACAAACTCATGCTCAGGATGATTCTTTACAATTCGTTTTAAAGTTTCATAGGCAAACCATCCCAACCCCTCCATCTTTCCTCTTACCAACTTTTGAGCATTTACAGCTATTTTCATCAATTTTTATTTTATGCGCCAAATTTAGTGTAATATAATGTCTTTTCTTAGTCATTATTGGATTCCATTGTATTTCAAGCTATTAGACCTAACAGGTTTCACTTAATAAAGTATATTTAAATTGCATCTAATAACCTGTTAATCAACAAAAACCTATTAGGTCTTGCGGATTTAAGGGTAATATCAACTTGCTACATTCTATCTTAATGTTTGCAACGCTTCAATGCGCCGATAAAATATATTGTTTTTATAGCTTTTTACAACTCAAAATATTCTAAATTTTCAAACATTAAACTTTGACCTTTTAACTTTTAACTTCTAACTTTAAACTTCTAACTTTTAACTTCTAACTTCTAACTTTTAACTTCTAACTTCTAACTTTTAACTTCTAACTTCTACCCCCCTTACCTCTTTATAAATTCACAAACAAAATCATAAATGCCTAAAAAGTTTATTGCAGCTACAATTACAACTATCATTAATACAACCCTAACAAACTTTACCCCCCAACCTACTGCAACACGCGAGGCTATAAATGAACCAACCGTACTGCCGGCAGCAAGTAACAGCCCTGCCACAAAATTTACCTGCCCGTTATAAATAAATATACCAAGAGCAAAAGCAGTATAAATCATTATAATAAAAAGCTTTACAGCATTAGCCTTAATTAAATCAAAACCTGCTGTTAAAACCAGTCCGCTTAAAAGAAAAACCCCTACCCCAATTTGAATAAAACCACCATACAAGCCCACAAAAAACATAACAATATATTGCCAAACACTAAACTTCGATTCAGAGTTTTGCCCAATCTCTTTTAACCATTTTTTGGGCTTATAAATAATTGTAAACAGTAAAAACACCATCAGCCCACCAATAATGCGTGTCATAATTTGCTCATTAATATCAACAGCAATTTTTGCACCTATAACAGCACCTACAATTGCCGGTACCGACAGCCAAATATTATCTTTAAACTTAAAAACTTTTTGCTGCCTAAAACTGGCAACACCAACAATGTTGGTAAGAAAAATCATTACCCTGTTTGTTGCATTGGCAACATTTGCAGGTAACCCCAAAAACATTAACAACGGTACCGTAATAAGCGACCCGCTACCCGCAAGGGTATTTATAAAACCTGCCAAAAAACCCGCTCCAATTATCAATAGTATTATATACCAGTTTAATTCTATCATTGTTTACAGGTTAAAAAAGTACTATTTTTTGGGTTTCGCCTGATTTTACCGTGAATTTAATTTCAGAAGTAAAAACACTCTCTTTTGCATTTTTTGGTCTGACAATAACTTCGTAATTACCCGGAAGTATTGGAATTGTTTGAATTTTTACCTTGTTATTAATATTGTATATCCAAACAAGGTTATCCCCCTCAACTTTATATATAGCACCATATGCATTTGCCGAACCTACAAAAGTAATTAACCCCGGTTGGGGTATTTTTATTGTTGAAGTATTACTTTGGGTAATTTCTATATCATCAATTTGTAAGCGCGGAATTGTCAATACTTCAATAGAGTACTTACCAATTATATATTTTTGTTCGGTATTAACAAATTGAACATTTAGCGTTTTATTTGCTCCCTTTTGCTTTACAATAAACTCAAGATTCTTATAGTAATCACGGTTTTTTGATTTTACTACCAATTTTCCTTGTGGAACTTTAATACTAATTGTATTATGCTCTCCCGGATTAATGACAATACTATCTGCCCAAACTTGAGGCAATGTATGAACCTGAATGTTGTAAGTTGGTATCGGGTCAACGCTCAATGTATCCGGGTTTCCTTTATAGTTAATAGTATGAATAAAATTATTAAGCATTGCGCCCGAAAACGCATCATAAAAAGTCATATTTACATTGGATTCGGTAGGCCTATTACGGCTGTCTAAAAGATTTACCTGTACTGTTGTTGAATTTAATGCTTGTGAAACAACTACCTCCAAAATCTCCTTAAAACGATCCTCATTACCGGCATTGTAATATCGGCCCACACAGTCAAAAGTCTCTTTATACTGTTCATCTAAACCTATTCCAATAACAAAAGGCTTTAAAATTACACCTCTTTTTTGTAACTGCAGCGAAACTGCACAGGGGTCGCCATCGCACGATTCTATTCCATCGGTAATTAATATTATAATATTACGGCAATTTTTGCATTTAGGAAAATCATTGCCACCCAATTCAAGCGAATGGGCAATGGGAGTTGTACCTTTTGGACGAATAGACTGTAACTTGTTTTTAATTTTTTCGGCATTATTATTTGAAAAAGGCACTTCAAGTTTTGTGTCATTACAGTCTTGGGGCGGAACAGGCTTTTTATGTCCATAAACCCGCAATGCCAGCTCAACATTATCGAGCCTATCCAAACTATCTACCATATCATATAATATTTCTCTTGCCACAGCCATTTTTGTCCCCGACTCCCAACCTGCCATCATGCTTTGCGAACCATCAAGTATAAACAGTATTCGTGTGAGCGGTAAATCGTTTTTATTTAATTGTCCATAAATATTAATATTGGCCACAAAAAAAAATATCAAATAAAAGAGTGTTTTAATCATATGTAAACATTTTCAAATTCTTTTTATTTTCAGATTACGAATTTAGTTATTTTGAATTACTCTTTTGCATAAAAATCATCTTGTTAAATTGTCTTAAAAATTAGCTATTACTAAAATATTATATACTTTAGTATATTATTAATCAAAAAGTTTAAACTTATGAGAAAATTTACACTAATGTTGTTATTGGCAATAACCGGTAATATACTGTTATTAAATGCGCAAGAGAAAAATGCCGAAGTTGAAGCTCCCTATCGGAGAAGTTCACTGCATACAATATTGTTAAAATCGTCAACCGATTTTTTAAACAAGGAGTTGGTTATAAATGCTTATAACCTTGCCCCTTTTCCTAACAAGTATAACGACCACCGATTAGGTGAACGTAGCTTTAACCGCGACGATTACATGAACAAAGAAGCTATTGAGGCAGCCATGAAGTCTTCAGCAGTTGAAGAAAACAAAGAACAATCGAAAGATGAAAAAAAAGCTGCCAAGAATAAGAAGAAAGCTGACAAAAAGAAATCAGGAAAAAAATCGGATATCCAAACTACTATTGCCATAAAAGAGTATATGAAGAATAAAAGGGTTGCTGCCCAGTTAGTTGCCAAATGGTTTGACAGGCATGATGATGGTAGCTTTAATATGCACCTTATTCACGAACGAGGCTCATATGATGCCAGTGCAATGAAGGCACAAATTGCTAAAGGCTCAATACGTGGTTTGGCTACCCTTAAAGATGCAGGCGAGGAGCTTATCAGCAAAACATTTGTGGTTGTTAATAAAATGAAATTTGTTGAAAACGAGCCTATTGCGTATGGTGTTAAAGAAATTGCGCTTGCCACAGCATCATTAATACCAAATGCCATTGCAAGACAAGTTGCCGAGTCGGCAGCAGAGGTAGCATATATTGCAACAAAAGATGGTTATTCAGTTTGGACAACCTCATACCTTTTTCAATTAGATTGGAATGACGAAATTGCAAACGATTTTTATATGAACATGTGGATGGACTCAACATCACTAGATGCAGATAGGAAAATGCTTTTTGACACAACAAGCATTTTTAATCTAAAATACGTTGGTTACGAAAAGGCAAAATCACTTGTTCTAATTGGTATCGGTAAAGAGTTAAAAGATATTATTCAACTGGCAACCATCAGAAATGTTGATAAGGTATATACAAAACTTCAAAAATCGTACGAAGTATTTAAAACAAAAACACCTATTTACTCGGTTGACCCTATTATTGCAAAAATTGGCTTAAAAGAGGCTCTTGAAGGAGGTGATAAATTTGATGTACTCGAAATGGCTGTAAATAAAAAAACAGGCTTAACTGAATACGTAGTTGTTGGTCAAGTAAAAGTTGATAAAAAGAGTATTTGGGACAACAGATATAATATGGAAAACGTGGAAGAGTTGACTGAAAATGCAAAATTAGTAGGAACATCATTTAAAGGAGGCGGAAAGAAAATTATGTCAGGAATGTTACTACGACAAGTGAAATAAAACATTCTGTTAAACTCAAACTAAAAATACAGTTATGTAAACAAGCAAAAGCCAGCAATGGTTTTTGCTTGTTTTTTTTATATAACTCTTAAATCCGCAAGTCATACCGATTGTGAATCAAAATTACTGATATACTTCATTAGCATTTGTATATCAGTTTTGATTCTACATTGGCATTATACCAGTAATTTTGATTTTAAAATGGTATCATAGGATGACTTACCTGCCCGTTCGGCAGACAGGTTGATTATTAGTGAGATAGACTAATGCTTATGCGCCTTTTTACATAGTAGTTATCCGATGACTATTAGTAAGTTAACAAGTTTGTGCGGAAATAAGGATAACCAAACATTTTAAAAGTTATAAATGATTAACTTTGTACCCAAAACTCAAGAATAATATGTTCAATTTTTCTGACGTAAGTTTAAACCAAATTGTGGTTCATAATATTGGAAGCAGACCCGAGGAAGAGGGCGTAAAGCTTTCAAAAACCGAAATGAGTATAAGCGACCATTCCATAGAAACTATATTAAAACAGTATTTTTTAAGTCAATTTAAATCTGAATATTTTTTTAGTTTTACTCATGAGTCTGATTTACAACTTAATGAAGTTTACAACCATGCTAAACAAATTTTTGACGACCCATCAAATTTTTATGAACAGTCAGTTAATTTAGCCCAACATATATATAAAAGCTCCAACCATCCAAAAATTAAAACAGGTGAGTTTTATGTAGTACGCTTTTCCAATATTACAATTGACGATGAAATAGTTGACGGCATAGGTCTTTTTAAATCTGAAAACAAAGATACATATATAAGGATTTATCAAAATAATGACAACTTTGAGGTTGATTATGAAAATGGGATAAACATAAAAAAACTTGATAAAGGGTGCCTTATTTTTAATACCGAACAAGAACTTGGTTATAAGGTATCAATTGTTGATTCAATAAACAGAGGAAATGAAGCAATGTATTGGCGCGACGAATTTTTAAAAGTAATGCCACGTGAAAATGAGTTTTATCAAACCAACCAAATAATAGATATTTGTAAAGGATTTAGTGATAGCGTATTAACACCTCAAAATAATGTTGAAAAACAAGACCAAGTAGCATTTATTAAGCGTGCCGAGGCTTTTTTTAATAACAATAAAGAGTTTGATACAGAACAATTTAAAACTGATATTATTGGCGATGAAAAGATTGGCGAAGCTTTTGACGAGTATAAACAAGAGTTTGAGAATAATCATAATTTATCCTCAATCAATAATTTTGAACTATCGGAACCTGCAATAAAAAAAGGTAAAAAATATTTTAGGAGCGTTATTAAACTCGATAAAAATTTTCATGTTTATGTACATTCAAATCCCGACTATATTGAAAAAGGGTTTGATAACAATAAAGGACTTAAGTATTATAAACTGTTTTTTAATGACGAGAGTTAAAGTTTCTAGTTTCTGGTTTCAGGTTTCAATGTTTTATGTATTAAATAATTTAATAATTTAATAATTTAACAATTTAACAATAAATTAAAAACATGACAAGTATAAAAGAGTTAAAAAAGGATATTAATTATGTGGCATCGGAGTTGGTAATAGAATGTTTTACATACAATTACTTATTCCCCGAAAAGGACAATGAGCCATTGGCAAAAATCATTTCAGACTCATTGGTAATGCGCAACGAATTAATAAAGCAGGTAAATCAAGTAAAACCATCAGGCGAAAATCCTGCAAAAAAGCAGTTCAAAGATATCAGAAAATCATTTACTGAAAGAATTGAAGATTTGGTAAAACGGTTAGAGAAATTATCTTGATTCTAAATTTTTAATATATATTTAATTATTAACGATGTATGATTAACGATGTATGATTAACGATTTTAGATGTATAAAATAATGCCATTTTAATTTCAAAACTGCTGGTATAATGCCGATGTAGAAGCAATATTGATATATGAATGCTAATGAAATATATCGACAAATTTGCTTCACAATCGGTATAAAATCCAACACCCGATTATTTTAAAATCTATTTTTTTACAAACACATGAAGCAACTTTCTATAATATTATTCTTTTTATTCGCCTCACAAGGTGTTTGGGCACAATTTGCATACGACACCGTGCCTTATAAAGATTATTATCAAAAAAAAGGTTCGGATTTTATTATTGAGACTGTTGCCGATAAAAACCATACAATAGTTATAAATGAGATATTAGCATCAAATTCAGAAACAAACAGCGATGAAAACGGTAACTTTGACGATTGGTTTGAGGTTTATAACTTTGGCAATACAACCCTTAATTTAAAGGACTACTATTTTACCGATGACAAAGACAACCCATTAAAATGGCAAATAACATCAGAAGAAGACTACTACATATCTCCCGGTGATTTTATACTTTTTTGGTGCGACAGCGAACCCAACCAAGGAGCATTACATACAAACTTTAAACTATCGGGCAGTGGCGAGTTTATTGGCATTTACACCAGCGAAAGCATACTTGTTGATGGCATAGAATTTAATGAGCAAACTTCTGATGTATCATATGGGCGGTTTCCTAACGGAGGATTAAATCTATATAATTTTACAACACCCACACCAAGCAGCTCAAACAATGCTATCGGGCTTAATGGAATACTGTCAATACCCGAAGCAGATGTGATAGGAGGATTTTACAACGTAACACAACATGTAACTCTGTTAACCACCGATGAAAATTGCAATATTTATTATACCACCGATTTTTCTGAGCCAACAACCCAAAGCACCCATTACACATTGCCAATTGAAATTTATGCAACAACAGTACTGCGCGTAGCAGCATTTAAAACAGGTTTTATACAAAGCCCTATCTTAACATTATCGTATATATTTACTTCAAATAGTTTTAAAAATCCTGTAATTTCTATTGTTGCCAATGAGCAATATTTAACCGGAGTCCAAGGGATACTTAATGGAGTTGACAATATTGAGATTCCTGCCAATATGGAGTATCTGATAAATGGAAAAACAGTTTTTACTACAGGTATGGGTGTAAAACTCCACTCAAAAAAAAGCAACAAACAATACTCAATGCGGTTTTATGCCCGTAGCAGGTATGGAGACAAATGGTTTGATTTTCCGTTTTTTGACAATAAAGGACCCAATGAATTTAAAAGACTAATAATAAGAAACAGCGGCAACGACTGTGTTCAAACCAAAACAGGCAACACCCACTTTCGTGATCATATTATTCAAAGGATGGCAAAACAATCTGCTAAAAACTCAATTATATCAGAATCAAAACCTGTTAATATTTTTATTAATGGCGAGTATTTTGGACTATTTAACCTGCGCGAACGAATTGATGAGTATTTTATGGAAACCCATTTCCCTAAGCAAAAGAATTATGACCTGCTTGAACGCGCATTTGGTTTCTCGACCAACCGAAACGCCATTGTTGGTAATTGGGAAAAATGGGACAACATATTGAATTTTGTTGATATTGAAGGTGATATGTCTGATACAGATGACTATATGACTGCAAAAAATTTGATAGATATTGAAGATTTTACCAATTATTGGGTAACCGAGGTTATTATGGGAAACTATGATTGGCTATCAAACAATATAAAGTTTATTGTTCCGGACGAAGGTAAATGCCGTTGGATTTATTGGGACACCGACCATGGTGTAGGTTATAAATATTCTAACTATGGAAACACCGATTGGAATACTTTGGAGTGGTCGCTAACCTTTAGCGACAGAGCATGGCCCCGTGGGCAAAATAACCGGATAGTACGGAATCTATTAACTAACCAAGAGTACAAAGAGTACTTTATTAAACGCTTATGTTACCATTTAAACCAATTTACGCCAGAAATAATTTACCCCGTAATTGATTCGGTTGAACAGCTTTATACCAACGATATGCAATACCAAGTCCAAAAATGGGGCAGCACTATGGAACAGTGGAATGAAAATATTGAAAATGTAAAACAATATGTAGTCGAAAGACAAGGTTTTGTGTTGCAACATGCCAAAGACTTTTTTGAATTGGACAACCCCGTAAACATCCAAATTACCGTAGAGCCAAAAATGGCAGGAACAATATACTTTGATGATACAACAAAAGCATTACAAGAATACAATGGCAAAGTATTTCCGGGTTTTGAATACTATATAGAAGTCAAACCTATGAATATGTATAAGTTTGTTGGTTGGGAAGGGATAGATTCTGACACCTGCTTTGCAAACATTAATATTACTGATGATATTACTATTAAAGCAATATTTGAACCTAATACAGAGATAAACCCCATTTTTATTAATGAAGTGTATTTTAACGGTAATAATGAGTTTGGCAGCAGAGATTGGATAGAACTTACCAATGTGTTTAAAGGCGATAAAGACATTTCGGGATATAGCATATTACAAAACAACGAACTCCTGTTTGAATTTTCTGATGGAACTGTAATTGACTCAGGCAAATTTATTGTAATTGCCGAAAACCCCGAAGCATTTCAGCAAGTTTACTTAAACAAAGTAGAAGTAATTGGCACCCTAAATAACGAATTATATCCCGATGCCGAAATTATACTTATTAATAAAGAAGGTGAAAGTATTAAAAACCTGACTTATAAAATGGGTAGCAACTCGTGGCCCGAAATTAACGAATACGGATTTAGCTATGAACTAAAATGGTACGATAACGAAAGTAACAACCCCCATCATTGGCAAAAAAGCTTTGATAGATTTGGTTCACCCGGAATAGCCAATGGTGAATCATATAATTTTAGTTTACCTTATTCTGTAAACAAAACAATAGTAATAAAAAACTCTCCGGTATATGCTTTTACCGACACTCTTTTTAAGTATATTGATATTGACGAACACGATTTTGCAGGTCTTAAAATACACTCTATTAAAGGAGATATAAGGTTTTTTTATAAAAATGCTACCTGCCCTGTTAATGAAATTTTTACAACACAAAATTTTAGCTGCCGTGCAACCGGTGTTATGGGCTGTATTACACGTATTGACTACTCGGTATTCGATAAATCGGGCGATGAGAGTGTACCCCACCAAATATTTTTAATTGATTCATTAAACTGGAATAGTTATAAACCTGATATTACACTTTACCCTATACCAGCCAAAAATATTATAACAATAGATATTGAAGGATTTTACAATACAAAAATGGATGTCAGGCTTTTTACCTTTGATGGCAAATTAGTTTATAACCAAACCGGCTTAAAAGCCGACCAAGTTGCTGAACTAAATATATCAAACCAAAAAAACGGGACTTATATTCTTCAAATACAATACAACAACAACCTTTACTCTAAAAAAGTACTTATTTTAAGGTAGTTATGGTTGTGTAATAAAAATACTGCAAAATAAAAGTTCAAAATGGGAAGTGTAAATCAAGTCATTAAAAACTCAACAAATCAATTGCGTTTAAAAGGTTTTATTTAACTTTGTTAATAATTTGAGTTGAGCAAGTCTTTTTAAATTTAAAATAACTATCATGATAGCACACAGGTATAAAATATTACTACATAAAGAACCTGAAGGACAATACTCTGTTACCATTCCGGCATTAACTGGCTGTATAACTTTTGGCAATAACATAGACCATGCTATTGAAATGGCGAAAGAAGCTATTGAACTGTATATTGAAGAATTAAAAGATAGAGGAGAAGCAATACCTGATGATAATAATACACTTGAATATTCGTTAAATGTGTCTGCATGAAAAAAGATGCCAAATATTTAATAAAAATTATAAAGAAAAACGGTTTCTTTTTTAAACGAGCAAAAGGTAGTCATCAAATTTATTTTAATTCTATAACAAACAAAACTGTTATTGTTCCAATGCATAGCAGCAAAGATATGCCAAAAGGTACTTTCTTTGCTATTTTAAAGCAGTCTGGTATTGATAAAAACAATTTATAAATTATTCTCCTTCAAGCCACACAACCGTGTTTTTAAGCTCCTTAAACCTTTTTTTATGAATGCTCATTTTATCTTTTAACCAATATGCTGCCTTTTCGGTATTGCTCATAGTACTATATTCAATCCTTTTGTTAATATACCATTGAAAGGCTGATTTCTCACTACTAATTGTTGTAGAATTACATGTGCAATTTTCATTGGCAAATAATGTATCTATCCTGAATTATGCAAGAATTCATCACAACTTCAATTAATACTCTGATTATCAA
>CBDUWQ010000134.1:0-10935 GCA_965370965.1 uncultured Bacteroidales bacterium | reverse complement strand
TACAACAAACAAAAATTGAAACAACAAACAAAATTAAGTTCGTAAAGTAGAATTATTAAAATAAATTGAATTAACACTTTGGATACCTGAAAATTGAATATATCATTTTTTCAGGTATCCTTAATTTAAAAACAAATATTATGCGTATTTTATTAATTATAGTATTTTTAATTCATAGCCTTTGTATTTTTGGGCAAAATTTTCATACTAGTTTTTCTGACTATTATTTTATGCAGCCTAGTGATTTTGCAATAATAGACGATGGATATGTTATATCCATAAATTATGGTTTTTCATATAGTATGAATAAATATTCTTTGCTAATAAAAACAGATATAAACGGGCATAGAACTCATAAACTGGATTTAAATAATAAAGATGTGTTTATAAATGGTGTAACGACCATAAGTAGCAAATTACTGTTGGCCTATGGAGTAATAAATAAAGATGAATTAGACTACCCTATAGCATATTTAGTACTTATTAACAATGAGTTGGAAATTGTAAAAGAATTTGAGTTTGAAGCAACCAAGATAGCTGCTCACATGCAGCATATTCGGGCATCCATAAATAATAAAGGAAATATTATTTGTTGTATAAATAATGATTATAATGCTGACTTTACCAGACAGGGAGGTTACCTATTGGCGCTAAGTCAGGAATTAGAATTATTGAACAGTAATTATTTTAGTTTAAAAGATAATATAGAGGGTCTCAATTTAGTTGATGATATAATGCCATTTAACAATAGCGATACAAGTTTGGTAATAATTGAGATTCGAAAAGCTTATTTAGTTGATAATTTAGCCAATATTATTGATAGTGTTGATGATTTTTTATTGTATGAAGATGGTTACAGGATAGGCAGAACCTTAGCAAGTTCAATGATTAATGATAATATATATGTTGGTGGAAGTGGTGGGTATTCTGAACTTGCGGTTGTTAAATTTGATAGAAATATGAATCGTTTAAAAACATGCTATTTTGGCGATTCAAATAGTATTGATGATATAAACCCCCATACTGGATATACAAATACTTTAACTGCTAACAGTAATTACCTTTATACTGTAATACTTAGCGATTGGGATTATCATAGTGTTTATTATACTACTGATAATTATATGACTGTGCGAAAAATAGATACGGCATTAAATTTGGTTTGGGAAAAAAAATATAGTGCTAATGGTTGGGGCTTTTTCCCCTTTAGCATTAGAGCAACTCCCGATGGTGGTTTTGGGTTACTGGCTACCAGAAATCATTACGAAACCATGGGCGACCGGGTTGAAGCTTATTTTATTAAAGCCGATTCGTTGGGTAACTTTGATACTACCTTAGTTGTTGCAATAAAGGAGTTAGAATCTAGTATAAAAGTTTTTCCTAACCCCGGTTCAAATTTTTTAACTATTGAAAACAATAATTCATCAGAATATGTTTTTACACTCTATTCTATTGCCGGCAAAAAAGTATTATCAAAACAGGTAAATGCAGCGCAAACAACAATAAAAACCCAATACCTGCCAACAGGCATGTATGTTTACGAATTGCGTAAAAATGGTATGGTGTTTAATAGGGGCAAATGGGTTAAGCAGTAGTTTTACTGTTCCGTTTTAAGTGAAGCAAAGCGAGGGCGTGGCTTTTAATTTAAAAAGAAAATAACAATTGAAACAGGCACAGTTTGCTAATTGCCACACCCTCGCTGTACAGTTTGAAACTCGCAGCGCTCCACCACGGCGGACAGGCTGCTGCGAGAAAAATGCTTTAATAAAATTCCAAAGTTATTATACCGCCAAGGATGGCGGTGGTGCAATGGATCACCGCCATCCTTGGCGGTAAATAGTCATAAAATATAGTACCTGCTCCGCTTTTTAAGCTAAGCGAGGGCGTGGCTTTTAATTTAAAAAGAAAATAACAATTGAAATAGGCATAGTTTACTAATTGCCACACCCTCGCTGTACAGTTTGAAACTCGCAGCGCTCCACCACGGCGGACAGGCTGCTGCGAGGATTAACCCACTAATTTGCACAAGTAAGCCATAAGGTTGTAATGAATTTCTGAAACAATGTACCGCCAGGATGGCGGTGTTACAAACATAGCCTATTTTACTTTTTTTAGGAAATTCATTTTTTTTGTGTATAAAATAAATTTCTTGTACGTTTGGTGGTTAAATAAAACGATTACACTTGAGATTATATATAAAAAAATTTACAATAAAGTTTGGTCTAATTGTATTAGGATTAATTATAGGTTATATTATTCATCCGCAATTACCACAAAAATATATTGGCAGGTTATTAAAAGGAACCAACCAGTTGCTTGCCGATGGTCAGCGTATCATGTATTTAGATGTGAATAACGATGGTTTGTCGGAGGAATTTATTTACTACCATTTATCAGACAATAGGCAACCAGTAGTTAACCAGTACTCAAATAGTGGTGAATTTAAAAATGTTTGGTATTTAGATGGAGAGGTTGCTGAGAATTTTGATTTTATTGCAGGTGATTATAATAACGACAGCATTAAAGAGGTTTTTGTTTTTTCGTTTAATAATAAGAGTCTCTATTTGTACGGGCTTAACCTTGAATATAGCAATAGGTTTTTAACCAAAAAGGTTAAGGTACACCAATTTGTTAATAATATTGATAATAGGCATATTGTAATCCATTCAGGTGGTATTGTCGATTTAAACAATGATGGTTTTGGAGAGGTTATTTTCTCTATAAACAGCAGGTATTCTGATACCCCGCGACGTGTTTATGCCTATGACATTGTTAACGACACTTTGCTTAAATCGCCCGAGTTAGGCTGGCAATTGGTAGGTAGCCCAATTATTTTTGATATTGACAATGATAATTATCCCGAAATATTTTTGTCAACATTAAATAATACTAATCAAGCATGGGTAACTCCGCAAAATCAAGCACTCTATTCATCTTCAATTGTGTTACAATCTGATTTGTCGCACCATTTTGTTCCTGTTTTGTTTGAAAGCCGCATGTCGGTTTCAACAACTTTTCCTGTGGTAACACCAAACAAAAAATATATTGGCTTATTAAGTTGGTCATTACTTAATGATAATAAAACGCGCTTAATGCTTTTAGATAAAAACGGCAAGGTAATTCAACAAAAAAAGATGCTTAAAAGTAGCTATGTATTTGACCCTCGGCGTAACGATTGGGATAAAATGCTTTTATTTGACAACAAAGGCTTTGCTTTGCAATACAATACCAATCTATCGTTAAATAAAAAAACCAATTTAAAAGGAATAATTAACCAAGTGGAATTTATTGATATTGATTGTGATGATAAACAAGAACTTGTTGTTGTGCAAAACAATTTATTGACAATTTACCGTAATAATTTCAGTAACCCTGTAACTGTTGATATTCCGGGCTTAAATGTGCAAAAGGTGTATTTTTCGGTTAAAAAAAATAGCCGTGGGCGAAATCAATTGTCAGTTCAAAATAAAAACAGGCAATATTTAATAAGCTATGTAAAAAACAAGTATTATTGGTTAACCTACTTAGTATATTTTTGTTCGGTTGTGGTTGTTTTTTTAATCTACTTTTTGCTACGCCGTATGCATTTTACAAAGCTTGAGAGAGTAAAAAGCGACAACGAGAATTTTTTTACTATGCAAATGGACCTTATCAGAAATCAGCTCGACCCACATTTTTTGTTTAATGCTTTAAACTCCATCAGCTTTTCAATAAACAAAGATGAGCGAAAAACTGCCTACTATAACCTTGGTCTGTTTTCAAAGTTTTTGCGCGAGTCAATTATCTCACTCGAAGATTTTTCACGCTCGCTTGAAGAGGAACTTGATTATGTGCAAAACTATCTTACACTTGAAAAATTTAGGTTTAAAGATAAATTTGATTTCGATTTTATTATTGGCCCTGATGTAAACAAAACGCAGAATGTACCAAAGTTAATTTTATTTAGTTTTATTGAGAGTGCCCTAAAAAAAGGGATATTACCAAAAAATACAGGTGGCCGTATCAAGATAATAATTGATGCTTTTGAGGTAAAAGGAATTTACTTAATGATTACCGATACAGGTTTGCATAGAGCACTTGAAAAATCGGAAGAATCGCATACCAAAAACATGCTAATGATGAAGCGAATAGCATCGTACTTTAATCAATATAATTTAAAAAAAATAGAAATTAAGCTTAAAGATAATGGTACAGAGGAAGACCCTAAGGGTAGCAGTGTTGAAATTACCATTCCGCCCGATTACCAATATATTTTATAAGTTTTTATACTATTTTATATGATTATTCGTTTTATGAATTAGTTTAACTAAACCGTATTTTATATTGAAAGCAATTGTTTTTTGTTTAGGATTGTTATTACCACTTTTGAGTTTTGGGCAAATTGGCGGCACCCATGCGTATGAGTTTTTATCAATATCAATATCGCCAAGGGCAGCAGCTTTAGGTGGTTCAGCCATTGCAATTAATGACGGCGACATTAGTCTTGCCAATGAAAACCCTGCACTGCTTTCATATAAAACCGATGGTAAATTTAGCTTGGAATACATTAACTATATATCGGATATTAATTTTGGATACACATCGTATGCCAAACATTATAAAGGGCTTGGTACCTTTAGTGTTGGATTACAATATCTTAATGGTGGCACATTTACCCAAGCCGATGAAAATGGGTATAAATATGGTGATTTTGGCACATCTGAATATGCATTAAACCTGACATATGCCAAATCGTTCGATAGTATTTTCTCTATTGGCGCAACTATGAAACCTATTTACTCGCAGCTTTATCAGTATAGCTCATTTGGGCTTGTTATGGATGTTGGGGCTGCTTACACCTCAAAAAGCGGGCTTTTTACTGCATCGGTTTTATTTAAGAATATGGGTGCACAAATCACAAAATATATCGACGAAAGTGCCCCTGTACCTTTTGAAATTCAAGCAGGTATTGCTACAAAACTTGAACATGCCCCGTTTCGTTTTTCTATTGTGGCGCACAATATTGAAACACCAAAACTAACCTATAATAAAACAAATTACCCTGAACCGGGCAATGTGCCAATTGCGCATCCCGAGCAAGAGGCTGCTACATTAATACAAAATGTAATGAGCCATATGATATTTGGATTTGAATTTACCCCATCAAAGAACTTCTTTATACGGGGCGGTTACAACTATATGCGCAGACAAGAACTAATGCTTGACAATAAACCCGGTATGGTTGGCTTTTCGTGGGGGTTTGGATTTAGAATATCAAAATTGCACCTTAGCTATGCCAATGTAAGGTACCACATATCTGGCGCTTCAAACCATTTTACTATTACTACCAACTTAAATGACTTTTTAAATTAGTGGCAATAAGAAACCGCCAATAACTGCGCCTGCCTGCTGCAGGCAGGTTACGCCTGCCTTGTCGGCAGACAGGCTCGTCAATAAAATGGTCATTTACGAAAAGCACTTTAGGTCTTTAATTACGCAAGCACTCAAAAAACCTTAGTTTACTTGCTAACACTAATTAAATTCAATAATATCAGTATTCTCAATAATTAACGCCTGCATTTTGCAGGTTAGCAAAGCATTATTATTAACTTTGCAGCCCTAAGCAAATAATAAATGGATACAAAAAAGAGACTTACCATAGCCATTGACGGTCATTCATCGTGTGGGAAAAGTACCGTTGCAAAAAGCCTTGCTAAAATACTGCATTACACCTATATTGATAGTGGTGCAATGTATAGGGCTGTTACCCTTTTTTGTTTAAAAAACAACCTTATCAATAATGATATTATTGAAGAACAAAAACTCAAAACTTTGCTTCCATCAATAAAAATTCATTTTACTTTTGAAAAGGAAAAACAACAATACTTAACTTGGCTTAATAGTGAGTTAATTGAAAATGAAATTCGTGAAATTGAGGTATCTGATAAAGTGAGTTTGGTTAGTAAAATAGGATTCGTTAGAGAAAAGCTTGTCCTTTTGCAGCAGGAAATGGGTAAAAATGGCGGCATTGTAATGGATGGGCGTGATATTGGTACGGTTGTGTTTCCAAATGCCGATTTAAAAATATTTATGACCGCATCGGCACAGGTAAGGGCACAACGCCGCTATGATGAGCTTATTTTAAAAGGCAGCTCGGTTACGTTTAAGGAGATAAAACAGAATATAGAAAAGAGGGATTATATTGACCAAAACCGCGAAATTGCGCCACTTAGGCAAGCCGATGATGCTATTTTGCTCGACAACAGCTTTTTAACTCGTAAAGAACAACTTAATAAAATACTGAAACTTGTTAGTACAAAAATCAAATAAGGATTTAATTATCAACCACCCAAAATTTACCATTGAAATAAGCAAACATTCGGGTTTTTGTTTTGGGGTAGTCAATGCCATTGATAAGGTCGAAGAGTTGCTAAAAGACAACCAAGGTTTATATGTTGTGGGATCTATTGTGCATAATAAACAAGAGGTTGCGCGGTTATCGCAAAAAGGCATGGAGGTAATAAATATTGCACAATTAAAATTGTTAAAAAACAAAAAAATACTATTTAGGGCACATGGCGAACCTCCTGAAAGCTATAAAATTGCCCATAAAAGCGGACATGAGCTTATTGATGCCACATGCCCTGTTGTTTTGCAATTGCAAAAGCGTGTTAAAGAGGCATTTGAAAAAGCGAAAAACAATAATGGACAAGTTGTTATATTTGGTAAAAAAAATCATGCCGAAGTTATAGGTTTATTGGGTCAAACCGAATATAAAGCAATTGTAATTGGCGATATTAATGACATTCATAAACTTGATTTAACAAGACCAATTGAGTTATTTTCGCAAACAACAAAACCACTTGAGATGTTTTATCAAATTGCCGATGAAATAAAAAAAAGGTCGAAAAGTAAAGTTGTAATTAACGATACGGTTTGCCGAAAAGTATCGAACAGGCAAGAGCAACTGAGCGATTTTTCGAAAAAATTTGATGTGGTATTTTTTGTTGGCGACCCACAAAGCTCAAACTCAAAACTACTTTATAGTGTTTGCAAAAAGGCAAATACTGATAGTTATTTTATTACCAATTCGGTTGATATTGATAAACCAATGTTTATTGATAAAACTAAAATTGGTATTTGCGGTGCAACATCTACTCCCGAATGGCTAATGCAAAAAATTGCAGAACATATTGAGCAAGAGATGATAAAAAAATAATAGCAAACAATATTTGGTAATTTTTTGTAGTTGTAGCAGAATATTACCTCAATAAAAAACAAATAATAAATGTCGAAAATTAAAAGGATTGGAGTATTAACATCGGGGGGAGATGCCCCCGGAATGAATGCTGCCATTAGGGCTGTAACCCGTATGGCAATTTACCATGGGCTAAAGGTTTATGGAATACATAATGGGTATCATGGTATGATTGAAGGAGATATTACTGAATTGAAATCAACTGATGTCAGTGGAATAATACAGCGTGGCGGCACTATTTTAAAAACTGCCCGAAGCGATGAGTTTAGGACAGTTGAGGGCAGAGCAAAAGCTTACGGGCAACTAAAAAAGAATAAAATTGATGCTTTAATAATTATTGGTGGTGATGGTTCGTTAACCGGAGCTCGCTTTTTATCGGAGGAGCACGATATACCATGTATTGGCATACCCGGAACCATTGATAATGATTTATATGGAACCGATTATACCATAGGTTACGATACGGCCATAAATACTGTTGTTGATGCGGTAGATAAAATTAGGGATACTGCCAGTGCACACAACCGGCTGTTTTTTATTGAGGTTATGGGTCGCGATGCAGGTTTTATTGCCTTACGCAGTGGAATTGCTTGTGGTGCCGAGGCTATTCTTATCCCCGAAAGGGAAACACCAATTGATAAATTGGAAAAATACCTGCATGAAGGTTTTAAACGTAAAAAAACCAGCGGTATTATTATTGTGGCCGAGGGTGACCAACAGGGCGGTGCTTATGAAATTGCAAACAAGGTAAAAAACGATTTCAAAGAGTACGATGTAAGGGTTACAGTTTTAGGGCATTTGCAACGCGGAGGCTCGCCTACTGCTTACGACAGGGTTACGGCAAGTCATCTTGGCACAGCAGCTGTTGATGCTTTATTAGATGACCAAAAAAGTGTGATGGTAGGAATTGTAAATAAGCAAATAGTACATGTTCCTTTCAATAAAACTATTAAAAACCGAAAACCTATTAATGAAGAATTGCTGAAAATTGCCGAAATTCTTTCAACATAAAAAAGGCGGTGGTTCATATTATAATTGAACCACCGCCCTTTAAATTAAGTACTATCTTGTAAATAACAACTCGCGATATTTTGGCAATGGCCAAATTTCATTATCCACAATCATCTCAAGGTGATCAATATGGTATCGTATTTCAGATAAATATGGTTTTACCTCTTTTGAATACAGGCGTGCTTTTTCATAAACATCGGTTAAAGCATTAGCTTTTTTACGCTCTTCAACCATGTTTTTTACCTTAATCTTTATCAAGGCAATTCGTCCCGATATCTCTTTTATGGTTTGCAACTGAATACCTGCTATTTGGTCAAAATCTTTTGCATCAAGCACCTGTTTTAAGCCGCGCACATTTTCGATAAGCTGGTTTTGATACTTATAAACTGTTGGTATAATATGGTTTGTAGCCAAATCGCCAAGCACACGTGCTTCAATCTGAAGCTTTTTGGTGTAATGCACAACTTTTATTTCATGCCGTGCTTCAAGCTCTCTTTTTGTAAAAATATTGTGTGTTGTGCAAAGTTTAATGGCCTTTTCAGAAACAAATGCTTCTAATGCTTTTACCACCTCTTTAACATTTGACAAACCTCTTTTTTCAGCTTCTTTTACCCATTCATCAGAATAGCCGTTGCCGTCAAAGCGGATGTTTTTTGATGCAATAATATAATCTTTTAAAACCTGAAAAATAGCTTCGTCTTTTTTAATGCCTTTATCAATTTTTTTGTCAACCTCTTTCTTAAATTTCTTAAGCTGGTCGGCAACACCAAGCGTTAAAAATGTCATTGGTGCGGCACAATTTGCATTTGAGCCAACAGCCCTAAACTCAAAGCGGTTACCTGTAAAAGCAAATGGCGATGTACGGTTTCTGTCGGTATTGTCAAGCAACAGTTCCGGAATTCTGCCAATGTCGAGTTTTAGCTCTGTTTTTTCATCAGGCGACATTTTTTTATCAGAAACCCTTTTCTCAATCTCATCTAATATTTTGGTAAGATGCGTTCCCATAAAAACCGATATAATTGCCGGTGGTGCCTCCGATGCGCCAAGGCGGTACTCGTTGCCGGCCGATACAATGCTTGCTTTTATCAGTTCGGCATTTTCGTGTACGGCTTTTATTGTATTAACTAAAAATGTTAAAAACTGTAAGTTTGATTTTGGGTTTTTACCCGGCGATAAAAGGTTTACACCAGTATTTGTTGCCATTGAAAAGTTATTGTGCTTACCAGATCCGTTAACACCTTTAAATGGTTTTTCGTGAAAAAGCACTTTAAAAAAGTGCCGCTTTGCAACTTTTTTCATTAAATCCATTAACAACATATTATGATCAACCGCTAAATTTGCTTCTTCATAAACAGGAGCACACTCAAATTGGTTGGGCGCCACTTCGTTATGCCGTGTTTTAATAGGTATCCCCAATTTGTATGCTTCAATTTCAAAATCGCGCATAAAGGCATTTGCCCTTGACGGAATAGTCCCAAAATAGTGGTCATCTAATTGTTGGTCTTTTGCCGATGCATGTCCCATAAGTGTCCGTCCTGTTAATAATAAATCGGGGCGTGCCATAAATAGTGCGGTGTCAATTAAAAAATACTCTTGCTCCCACCCTAATGTTGCATGTACCTTGGTAATATTTTTATCAAAATATTGGCAAACATCAACGGCTGCATCGTTTAAAAGGGCAAGCGATTTAAGTAAAGGAGTTTTATAATCGAGTGTTTCGCCTGTGTATGACACAAATATGGTTGGAATACAAAGTGTTTTATCAAAAATAAATGCCGGCGACGAAGGATCCCAAGCAGTATATCCGCGGGCTTCAAAGGTATTTCTTAATCCACCACTCGGAAAACTTGAGGCATCAGGCTCTTGCTGAACAAGTTTGCCTCCTTCAAAACTTTCAATAACACCATCACTTGGAGAAGGTTCAAAAAAGGCATCGTGCTTTTCTGCTGTTGCGCCTGTTAATGGGTGAAACCAGTGCGTGTAATGTGTAACACCTTTTGATATTGCCCATGCTTTCATACCCGATGAAACCTGATCGGCAATACGGCGTGGTATTTTTGTGCCGTTTTCAATAGCATCTATTACTGAATCATAAGCCTCTTTTGAGAGGTGCTCTTTCATTTTATACTTATCGAATACATTCTCGGCAAAGTATTCTGAAGTTTTTTTTGTAGGCTGCTCTACTTGTACTGCCTGACGAGACATTATTGCCTCTAATGCTTTAAAACGGATTGTTGACATAATAATAAAATATTTGATTATTTTAACAAAAATACTATTTTTTATCAGAATACCCCAACTATTATACCCCCTGAATTTAATAAAAGTATTTTTTTAAGGAGCAACCCATTATTATTTCAATATGCAAACGTTATAATTTATTTTTTATGATACACAACATGATTTGTAAAGGTGCTGAATTAAGGTTTAAAAAAAAGCGGAGTACCACTCCGCTTTCTATGAAGCCAGTAATTTTGCTACGAGCAATATTTTCTTTTTACTTTAAATTCGCAAGACCTAACGGTTTTTTGTTGATTAACAGGTTATTAGATGCCCTTTATTAAGTAAAACCTGTTAGATCTAATAGTTTGAATACAACAGAACCCAATAATATCTGTGGATATTAGGTTTTACAGATTCTATTTTTTTAATTCAATAAAGTATTTGTAAAACAATGGAATAGTCTC
>CBDUWQ010000133.1:0-10952 GCA_965370965.1 uncultured Bacteroidales bacterium | reverse complement strand
CCTATAATTTGGGCAAAGGCTATTTCAACCGAATCATTTGGGGCAATAATAAAAAAATCGGTGGTCAACATTGTTGCAATGTTTATTGTGTCGCCACTATTACCTGCCTGTTGGCGACTATTGGTCATGGTAAACCATTTTAATTCGTTGTTAAAACCATTTGTAATATCAATACCGCCATTTCCGCCATCAACCAAGTCAAAGCCGTAGGGTGTTGAGCTTATATTATTTAGCAGGCAGATTCCTGCATAAATAATGCTATTGCCTGTACTATATGTATAAAAAAGATTCAAATTGTCATCAAAGCCGGTTCTATTATTTGTATCCGAGTATAAATCCCAATCAATAAATTGCGACATTTTTATATTTTCAATTGTATTGTCGGTATTGTTTTGCAATTTGTATAAATGCAACAATGTTGATTGCATTTGCTCTTTTGTTGATGCTATGGTGGTTTGCGTAATATCAATATTTAGCCCTGTTTCTTGCAAGGTGGTATAAGTTGTTTTTCCTATCAGTTCGTTTGCTGTATTTTGCAAAGTGTCAATGGTTTTGATAGTGTTAAATTCTTCAACATCAAAAAGGGCACTAGCCATTGTGCTGCTACTGTTACCTACCATTATGCCACCATAATTTAAAAAGTTATTGTTATTTTCATATATAAATCCCAAGCCCAGTTTTTCATTTTTGTTGACAAACCCAAGTTTACCGGTACTTGTTAATGTTGTTGCAATTTTGTTTTTATTTATGTCAATATAATTTCTGTTTAAATAAATTTCAAAAACCTGGTAATCTTCATAGCCTTCGGCTATTATTTCAAAAATAAACCAAACCTTTTCGTTATTGGGTATTTCGGGTTTTACTTTTATTAATAATGGGTTAGTGTGGTTATTTACCCATTCAAAAGTTTCAAGTTTTCCAGTACTAAAAAAGTTATTTATGGGCACTAAATAGTTTGAATTGGTTGATAGCTTAATGGTTGTATTTGTAGCTTGTGCCAAAATATTAGTTACCGCAAATGTTACCTTTAAAGTGTCGCCTGCAATAAGTGGTTTGTTAATATTGGCTATTATATTTAAGCTGTCAATCCGCACCGATGGCATATCATTTGTTGTTAGTGTTTTAAGGGCATTTATTCTGCCGTATCCCAATTGTTTACTGTAGTAAATATTATTTGGCAGAGTGTCAATATTGTCGCTTGTAATCCTAATCTGCTCCAACAGTTGTTGTTGTGTTAATTCGGGTCTTTGTGCTTTTAATAGTCCTGCCAGTCCGGCAACCAATGGTGCAGCATACGAGGTTCCATAGCCATAAGAGTAAGTGTTATTTTGGTTTGTAGAGAAAACATTTTCGCCTGGGGCACTCACATCAACCGTAGTTGCATAACTTGAGCCGTACCACCGTGTGTCATCGGGGCCGGTTGCTGCCACACTCAATACATTTTTATACGATGCCGGATACCACAATTCGTCTGGTCTGCCTGATACCGATGCGTTTTTATTTCCGGCAGCAGCCACAACAAGGCAGTTTTTATATAGTGCAGCATAATTAATAACATCTTGTGCAAATTGGCTTGCATAGTTCGACCCCCAACTGCAATTAATAATATCGCACCCATGGTCGGCAGCATAAATAATACCCTCGTAACCGGCTACAATGCGCCCCGATGCATCCATAGCTTTAATTGGTAAAATTTTAGTTTTGTAGCCTATACCGGCAATTCCAATACTGTTGTTGGTTGTGGCCGCAGCCATGCCCGATACTTTTGTGCCGTGATAGTTTATTTGCCCGTTTTCATTAACTAAACTTTGTGGGTTTGAGTTATTGTCGGCAACATCCCAACCATAAAAATTATCAATAAAACCATCCATATCGTCATCAATATTATTAATAGGATCGTTATAATTATATTTATAGTTGTCTTTTAAATCCTCATGCAACAAGTCAACTCCCGAGTCAACAATGCCAATTACAATATTTGTGTCGCCTGTTGAATAATTGTAGGCTTCAAAAGCCTTAATGTTTTGCAAATAGTATTGATTATTTATGTATGGGTCGTTAGGTTCGTCAAATACCACAGAAATAGGGTAAGGTTCAGCATAAATTATCTCATTTAATTTACTGATGCTCTGCAAAATAGCATTAAAATTATTGTTTTTGTGTAGGGTTATTTTATATATTTTGCTTAAATCGTATTGGTTTGGTATTTTTTGTTTTTCTCTGTTAAATTTTTTAAACATTGGTGCAATGTTATATATTTTACCATTAGCACTTTTCTTAATATTTTCAATAGCTAAAACTTTTATGTTATTAGAGTTTGTTTGGTTTTTTATTTTAATAATAATTATATTTTCAAGAAATTGAGGATTTTGAGCATTAATATTTGACAGCAAGAAAAGAATAAATATTGTAGATGCTAATTTTTTCATGCGTTTGAGGTTTTTAGTTTACACGATGCATGCATCGTTTTACCTAAATATTTTATTAAATGATTTTATACAAATATACGGCTAAATATACTATGTTAATTGCAAATAATCTTATTTATAAATATAGTTAAGATTGACAACAGTTCGTTAAATATTTTTAAACTACTGAAATACAACATGTTGTAAATTTTGCAAATAATTGCGTATATTACTGATAATCAGACCTAACAGGTTTTGAAAACCTATTAGGTCTCAAAATTTAACGAACTATTAGATTAAGAAATAATTATTATATTAAGCATTATAAATCATTTATATTAAAATAAACAATTGATGAATTGTTATATTTTAATGATTATATTTGTAAAATGAGTGATTAACCATATTAAGGTATGTAAAAAACTTCAATTATAAATAATATGAATTGTATAATATTAGATGACGACCCGTTAAGCCGTAAAATTGTTGAAGGTTTTATTGAAAAAACTGAGATTTTAAATTTACTAGGGTCATTTGAGAATCCGTTAGACTCATTTGAACTGTTTAAAAAAGAAGAGCCTATTGATTTGATTTTTTTGGATGTTGAAATGCCAGAAATGACAGGTTTGGAATTTTTGAATACTCTTGATTCTCCTCCTATGATAATAATTATTTCGGGGCAAGAGAAATACGCACTTGAGGCTTATGAATATGATGTAATTGATTATTTATTGAAACCCCTTGCCATACCACGGTTTTATAAGGCTATTACCAAAGCTCAAAAGCGTTTTCAAGAGAAAGAGACAATCTCAAAATATCCTGAGGAGATTTTTATAAAGAAAAAGAATTCAACCTTGGTTCGGTTGCGTTACGATGATATTTTATGGGTAGAGGCTCTTGAGAATTATGTAACAGTAAACACAATTAAAGAGAAGTTTACAATTCATTTTACAATGAAAGCCATTGAACATAAACTTCCGGCTGATATATTTAAAAGGGTTCATCGCTCATATATTGTAAATATCCATCAAATAGAACAAATTGAGGATAGCAATGTAATAATAAAGATAAATAACGGAAATAAAATTATTCCTATCGGAAAATCATACCGCGACAATTTAATGAATGATTTGAATCTAATTTCAAGATAGCTTAATGGTATCGCAACGTACATTATTCTTACAACATGTAGGACAGACATCGTGTTGCCCAATGGCTTTGGAGGTTGATTACGCAAAAGGGATATATATATACGACAAAACCGGAAAAGAGTACATTGATTTAGTATCCGGTGTTTCGGTTAGTAATGTTGGACATTGCCACCCAAAGGTTATTGATGCCATAAACAAACAGTCGCAAAAATATATGCATCTAATGGTTTATGGCGAATATGTTCAAGACCCTCAGGTAAATTTTGCAAAAAGCATAATTGATGTATTACCGCAAAAACTCCAAAGTGTATATTTTGTAAATTCGGGTAGTGAAGCAATTGAGGGAGCCATGAAATTGGCAAAAAGGTTTACCGGTCGCCCCGAGCTTTTGGCCTTTAATAAAGCGTATCATGGGAGTACCCACGGTGCGTTGAGTCTTTTTGGAGGTGATGAATTAAAAAAGTCGGTTCAGCCCCTTTTACCACAGGTTGATTTTATGGATTTTAATGAGCTTGGGACATTAAACAAGATTACTGACAAAACTGCCTGCGTGGTTATGGAGGTAATTCAGGCCGAGGCAGGTATTTATTGCGCCAATAACGATTTTTTAAAAGCTGTACGTGATAAATGCAACAAAACCGGAGCTTTGTTGATTTTTGACGAAATACAAACAGGGTTTGGGCGAACAGGTAAAATGTTTGCATTTGAGCACTATGGAATAGTACCCGATATTTTATGCACAGCTAAAGGCATGGGTGGAGGAATGCCAATAGGAGCTTTTATTTCATCGAAAAAAATTATGGATACCCTGACAACTAACCCTGCCCTTGGACACATTACAACATTTGGTGGGCATCCTGTATCATGTGCAGCAGGTTTGGCATCATTAAATATAATTATAAATGAAAACCTGCATGCAGATGCCAACAATAAGGGGCAGCTTTTTCGCAATTTATTGAATCATGATTTAATTGACCATATAAGGGGAAAAGGCCTGTTTTTAGCTGTTGAAATGAAACCAAAGGTTGATATGGACAAGTTTTATGAAATTTGTTTAGGCAAAGGTATTATTTATGACTTTTTCCTTTTTTCAAGATCGGCTTTTAGAATAGCGCCTCCGTTAACTATTACCGATAGTGAGATAGAGAAAATATCAAAACTTTTATTAAGCGCAATGGATGAAATGGGTAGCAATTAAATGCTATGTTTTTGATTATTTGTAATAATTAGTTGTATTAAAAATAATAATTTTGAATAATAGAAAACTTCTTATATTAATTTTATTGCTGAATGGCTTTGTTTTTAAAAGTTTTGCATTTGATAAACAATTGTTTGACAGCACATTGATTAATGATGAAAAGCGTATATCAGGGTTAGTTGCGGAACTAATTGAAATAAGGTTTGATGATGAAAAATTAGAGAAGCTTAGTAAGCAGATTATTGATGATTTTGGGAAAGTGTTAAAAAAGGATGGTGCTTTTAATTATTCATTTGATTCAGTTTTTCCTATTGGTAAAGTGGTTTCTGATGATGAACTGGTAAGAATTTTTACATGGTATGCTATTAGGGCCGATGGTTCACACATTCATTTTGGTTTTATTCAATATTATAGCAAGTTAAAAAAAGAGGTGCTTTTATATCCACTTACCGACAAATCAGATGAGATTGTTGAGCCGCAGAACCAATCATTGTCAAATAATGAATGGTATGGAGCAACATACTATGAAATTGTGCAGTCAAAAAGCAATTATGGAACGTTGTATGTTTTATTGGGTTGGGACGGAAATACCATTTATTCGAATAAAAAGGTGGTTGAATCGCTGGTTTTTTCAGAAAGTGGACATCCAAAATTCGGAAAGCCTGTTTTTGTGTCAGGCAGGAACAAGGTAAAACGAATTATTTTTGAGTACTCGCGAATGGCCTCAATGATGCTTATTTATGACCCTATATTTGAAATGATTATTATGGATCATCTTTCGCCAAGCAGTCCTGTATATAATGACAATTTTCAGTTTTATGGGCCTGATTTGTCGTTTGATGCACTTAAGTTTGAAGATGGCTTTTGGGTATATAAAACGACCATTGATTATAAACCTAAAGTAAAAAAGAGTTTATTTAAAAAAAAGCATAACAGGAATTAATTGCTAATTGAGTCATATTTTATTAAATTGCTAATAATAAATTTGTAAAAATTGAAAATATCAAACGACATACGTATTTTTATTGTTGAGGACGATAAAACTCAATCGGAAGTACTTTCCGATAAACTTTTGGAATACAACTCGAATTACAATATTCTTAAGTTTGAAAGTGGAAACAGGCTACTGGATTATCTTAAAAAAGGATATCAAAAAAGTAAAAATAACTATCTTATACTTGATTACTATTTGCAAACAAACGAAAATGCTGAAGTGCTAAATGGTTTTGAAATAATTAAACTTTTGGGAAAAGAATATCCTAAAATTAGTATAATATTGTTTTCGGCATACGAAAATGATAATGAGTCAAACTTTAAAGAGTTAACAGAAGAACCAAATGTAATAGAGTTTATTAAAAAATCACCCCACGCTTATTCGACTATGCAAAATATTATAAGATTTAATTATGCTCAAAATCATTTATTGAAAAAGAAACGCAGATTTAAATGGGCATTATCCATTCTTTTAGCCTTATTTGCTTTGTCAGCTCTCCATTTTATTATTAATTATTTTTATTTACAGTAAACTGTCGTTTTGTCAACAGTTAATTGATAATATGACACCATGTCTTTCTTGATGTGCCCTTTATATAGTGGCATGCACTTTGATTTGTGTTTTACTTTATTGTAAACGTTAAAATTTATTACATATGCAAAAAGGGAAAATTGGTATAACAAGCGAAAACATCTTTCCAATAATTAAGAAGTTTTTGTATTCTGACCATGAGATATTTTTACGTGAGTTGGTTTCAAATGCTATTGATGCTACTCAGAAAATAGGTGCTGTAGCATCAACAGGAGATTTTAAAGGCGAATTAGGCGATAATACAATTAGGATTGCTGTTGATAAAAAGAAAAAGACAATTACCGTATCGGATCATGGAATTGGAATGACAGCCGACGAGGTTAAAAAGTATATTAACCAGATAGCTTTTTCGAGTGCAGGTGATTTTCTTGAGAAATACAAAGACAAAATTGATGCAATAATTGGTCATTTTGGATTAGGTTTTTACTCATCGTTTATGGTGTCTGAAAGGGTTGATATTATAACTAAATCATATAAATCAAAAACAAAGGCGATAAAGTGGAGCTGCGATGGTAGTCCTGAATTTACAATGGAAGATGTTGAAAAAGAGACTTTTGGTACTGACATAATTCTTCATATTGATGATGAGAACAAAGATTTTCTTGAGGATTCAAAAATAAATGAACTGCTTACAAAATATTGTAAATTTTTGCCCATACCTATTGCTTTTGGAAAAGAGCAAGAATGGAAAGATGAAAAAATGGTGGATACCGGCAAGGATAAAATAATAAATAATACAAAACCTGCATGGACACAAAAACCTGTTGACTTAAAAGATGAGGATTACAACAGTTTTTATAAGGAGTTGTATCCGGCTCACGAGGATCCATTATTTCATATACATTTAAATGTTGATTACCCATTTAACCTTACAGGTATTTTGTATTTTCCAAAAATTAAAAATAATATTGAAATACAAAAAGATAAAATACAATTATACTCTAATCAGGTTTTTGTAACCGATAATGTAGAGAATATTGTGCCTGAATTTTTAACCCTTTTACACGGTGTAATTGACTCGCCCGACATACCTTTAAACGTGTCGCGCAGCTTTTTGCAAAGCGATTCAAATGTAAAGAAGATATCGAGCCATATTACCAAAAAAGTTGCCGACAGACTTGCTGATATTTTTAAAAGCGACCGTGCAAAGTTTGAAGAAAAATGGGATAGCCTTAAGCTGTTTATCCAATACGGAATGTTATCTGACGAAAAGTTTTATGATAGGGCTCAAAAGTTTGTGCTTTTTAAAAATACTGATGGCAAGTACTTTACTTTTGAAGAGTACGAAAAATTGATTAAGGAGAATCAAACCGATAAAAATAAATCGGTTGTTTACCTGTATGCAACCGACAAAGAGCAACAGTTTTCATATATTGAAGCCGCTAAAAATAAAGGTTACGATGTATTGTTAATGGATGGACAATTAGGTGTACATTGGGTTAATCATATTGAGCAGAAATTTAAGGACTCGCGTTTTGTGCGTGTTGATGCCGATGTAATTAGCAAACTTATACCTAAGGATGATGATAGTACTGTTACATTATCAGATAATGAAAAAAATGAGCTTATTAATGTTTTTCAGGCTGTAACCCCTAAAAAAGAACACTATTTAATTGAGTTTGAAGATTTAGGCGAAAATGCCAGCCCAATGGTTATTACACAAAGTGAGTTTATGCGCCGAATGAAAGATATGGGTTCAATGAGCGGAATGAACTTTTATGGTGATATGCCCGATAGTTATAACCTTGTTGTTAATGTGTCGCACCCATTGGTAAAAAAAGTACTTAACGATGAGCAAAAGGCCATTGGAAAAGAGATTACTGCTATTCGCGATGAGAAAACACCTTTAAATGAAGAAAAAACAAAACTTGAGAAAGAGAAGGAAGGTAAAAAAGAGGATGAGGTGCCTCAAGAGCTTAAAGACAAGATAGAAGATGTAGGTAAAAAAATAACTGAGGTTAATAATAAGGAAACTGAAAAGCTTAAAGCTTTTGGAAAAGACAGTAAATTAACAAAACAGTTAGTTGATTTAGCCTTACTTGCAAACAACATGTTAAAAGGCGAAGACCTTAATGTTTTTGTAAGCCGCAGTATTGAGCTAATAAAATAGAATAAAAAATTTTGTAGGGCAAATAGTATCTGTATGCAGATGGTTTGTATTTACGAATGACACTTTTTAACACAATAACCCCACACCTTGTGTGGGGTTATTTGTATAATTATTTTAAATGTTAGTCCGTATGTTTATTCATTCCGCTGTTTCTCAGTGCGTTGGCAAGACATACTCTTTTGCAATTTTGGGTCAAGCGTTGGCTCGTGCGAATTGCAAATGTGTATGGCTTTTGCGTTGGCTAATCTTCCCATATTACACTTAAAACAAATTTATTTCTGTCCGAATAAATACAGGATTCATAAAATTTTCTTCCATAATCATTATAAAGTCTAAACCAATCTTCCGCTTCAATTATTTCAAATTCATCTTCGCTTTTTATTCCATTCTCATAGAAATATTGTCCCGCTGATGTATTAACAGGAACTTTAAATCCAGGAAGTGCATCAATATATTTGAAAGGGAAGTCATCGCTATATTTAAACCATTTTATTTTTTCATTTATTGAACAAACAATCATTATTGGGTGATTTCCAATTGATGTAAATTTTATTAAAGTCGCTGTAATGCTTGTTTGATACTTTGTAGCAAGTTCATCAATCAGGTTAAATGAAAACTTGCGTTTAAATACATCTTTTAATAATCTTGATTTTGGTATTAATAAACTGGAAGCAAAAAAGTCTGCTTCTAATTCAACTTCATTGTCAGATGAGAAATTTGTAAAAGATGGATGAGCAGGTGTCAATCCACTTTTTAAAGCATTACGATGTTCGTCAATCACATAATGGCCTAATTCGTGAGCCAATGTAAAACGAACTCTTGGCTGATAAATATGTTTTGCATTTCGACTATTCAAATAAATATGAAACTTACCTGAACGATGCTCTAATAAACCATCAAAGACATTACCATAATCCTCAAATGTGTAGGATATTCCATAAATCTTAGCAAGTTTATACGGACAAACAAATGTATCTACAAAATATTTGTCAGCGATAAATTCTGCTAATTCTGAAAGTTCCTTTTTTCGACTTTCTGATATGTCATATTTATTCTTCGCCATTTTCAGTTTTATCTCTGTCTGATTTCATCTTTTTTAGAATATCTTCTGAAATATCCCCTCCTTTTCGTGCTGCCATTGCAAGATTTTCGCTGTATTTATTAATTCCTAATTGTGTTTTCTTATTGATTGAAGTTTGCTTTGATTTTAATAACAATTCAGATGCACTACAATAATTTTCAGGAACTTCTTCAATTTTATTATTTTCCTCAAAAGAATCAACCTCATCTTCTGAGGTTGGAAATAAGTAACCAAGAGATTTTAATGACTTCTTAAAAGAATCTTCAAAATCGTTTTTTAAAGTATTTTTTTTATCTGTCATTGCTATTTACTTTTATAAGTTTCTATATACTTTTTTACTTTCGCCAAAGACCTTTTTTTAATTTGTCGCATATTATCTGGTAGAACATCCCACATATCAGCAAGTCTTTGTATTTCATTACTCGGCATTTTTTTCTTCCCATCTTCAAACATTAAATAAGTGACTAAAATACTTCTATCTCTTTCTCTAAGTGCTTGTAAGGCTTTCTCAGCAAGTAAAAATTCTTCTGATTTTTGTGGTTTGATTTCTTCATCAGAATTTTCAAGGAAAGTCAAATCATCGTGATATTCAATATTGTCTTTCTCATCTTTGAGTTCTCGTAGTAATTTAAACATTTCTGTACGAGCAATTTTACCAAGCCAAGATTTCATTCTTTTTTCCTGACGTTCAAAAGGGATATTCTCTATTAATAAAAAACTGTCTGCTTTTTCATATATTGTTAAAAAAGTATTTAGGTGTACTCCTTCAATTAACTCATCTCCGTACTTTTCCCAAGATTTACAAGCATTTCTTACAACGGTGTATAAATAGTTTTTATACCGATTATAGAATTCAGCAAAAGCCTTTTCTGCTTCTTGCCTGTCATCCTCTTTCAATGCCATTGAGAGGAATAAATCAGCCAAGGCTTCATTCGTTAAGGGCTTTAATGTTATTGTTTTTGCCATATATCTATTTTCAATATTATGTATGATAATTCGTGACATTTTTTTCTTGATGGGGTTTGTCACGGTTTCCCATATATATAGATGAATTTTAAAATTATAATTATGTCGTATCAACAAAAGAAAGACGATGTCTGGGACAAAGGACAAAAAATGCGTGGCAAAGACCCCGACCTTTACAGGAAAGATAAATTGGGAAATTCAATGTATAAGCCCTCTTATGGTAAGAGTACAGAAATGGGTTGGGAAATTGACCACAGCAAGCCCCAGTCAAAAGGTGGAACAGACCACTTAAACAATTTGCAACCTTTAAATACTGCCGCAAATCGGCAAAAAGGGGACAAGAAATTATAGGATATGTTTTCAGTCCTTTATGATGAAAGGGAGTTTTAATTTTAATAAATAGGTTTATAGAGGTGTTTATTTAGATACAACTATAATATTCTTATATTCAAT
>CBDUWQ010000132.1:0-11055 GCA_965370965.1 uncultured Bacteroidales bacterium | reverse complement strand
CGACAACATTCGATGTAATTTATAGTTATATGATTGAAGCCACACCCCAACTATTTATAAGCATGGGGCTACAGGCAGGCATTGCTCAAAAATATTTGCGCGTTTCTGATTTAATATTTGAAAATGAGGGTGAAACCATACAAGCCGGCTTCAATAAAATTATTCCCGATTTTTCTGCCGGTATTATAGCATTTTACAAAAATACATATTCAGGGTTTTCGGTTGACCACATTTCACAGCCTTATCAGGGTCTTTCAAAATCGGCAAATGAACAATTAAATCGAAAATATACCTTTTTTGCAGGGTATCTGTTTTATTATAATACAAGGCTTTTAAAGCAGCAACGAATACTATCTCCAAATGTTTTAGTGCAAATTCAAGGCTATCAACAAAATATTAACTGGGGTTTTTCGTTTCAATATGACAACCTTATTGGAGGACTTTGGGTAAGACATAATTTGCATCTAGATTTTGATGCTATTATTTTTTCGGCAGGATATAAAACCCAAAACTATAAATTTGCGTATAGTTACGATATGAACATTGGAAAAATGACAAATATACCCCTTGGGGCTCATGAAATATCATTTACAACATTGTTTGAAACACATAAAAAAAAGACATATAAAGCAATTAAATGTCCTACTTTTTTACGGTGAGGGCTAAATAATTGAAGTTTTTAATTATATTTGTAAACATAACAGAAATGCATAAAAGTATATTATTATGAAAGTGAAAGCATTAAGCATTATATCGTGTTGCGCTGTTGCGCTTTTACTATCGTCATGTTCTGGTGGTGGTGTGTCTCAATCAACAGGCTGGGAGTACAATAATCCTGAATTTGGAGGATTTGAGTATTATGGTGATTTTTATGAGCAAGAAACAGGTCCCGGCTTAGTATTAGTTGAAGGCGGCTCATTTACAATGGGACGTACAGAGCAGGATATAGTTTACGATTGGAATAATATTCCAAGAACAGTAACAGTTTCAACCTTTTATATGGATGAGACAGAAATTAGAAATATTGACTACAGAGAATATTTATACTGGATTAGCAGGGTTTTTATTGATTACCCTGAAGTTTACCGTAAAGCTTTGCCTGACACATTAGTGTGGAGAAGGAAATTAGCCTACAACGAACCTTACGTTGAATATTATTTTAGGCATCCTGCTTATGCAGATTATCCGGTTGTTGGTGTTAATTGGCTGCAGGCAAACGATTTTTGCCAATGGCGAACCGACCGTGTAAATGAAATACTATTAATTGATAAAGGTATTCTTTTACCAGATCCTAATCAACAAGGCGATCAGAATTTTAATACCGAAGCATATTTGGTGCACCAATATGAAGGTGCTGTTGGTCAAGAGTTAGAAGATTTAGACCCAAATAAAGACTTTAGAAAAGTACGCATGGAAGATGGGATATTGCTTCCTAAGTATCGTTTACCAACCGAAGCTGAATGGGAATTTGCTGCACTTGCCTTAGTGGGTACTTCAATTGACGAACGTGTTTACGAAAGAAGAATTTATCCATGGAATGGTGATGCATTACGCAACCCCAGCAATGCTGATAGAGGTAAAATAATGGCAAATAATATTAGAGCAAGAGGTGATATGATGGGAGTTGCAGGAGCATTAAATGATAACGCCGATATTACCGCCCCGGCTCGCTCTTACTGGCCAAACGATTTTGGATTGTATAATATGTCTGGAAATGTAAATGAATGGGTACAAGATGTGTTCCGTGCATTATCATCTCAAGATATTGATGAATTCCGCCCCTTTAGAGGTAATGTATTTAAAACTTTGGTTAGGGACGAAGAGGGTAATGTTGCTGAAAAAGATAGTTTAGGCAGGTTACGTTACCGTGATGTTACTGCAGAGGAAGCAATTGATAGAAGAAATTATCAGAAATCTAATAATATAAATTTCTTGGATGGTGATTTTGCTTCAAGTATAAAATATTCAGATGAAGATGCATCTCGTGAAGAGGGATCAAATAGAATGTATAAAACAGGTAAAGACAGAAATGACCCGCTAATGACATCATTGATAAGCGACCATACCCGCATATACAAAGGCGGATCGTGGCGCGACAGAACCTATTGGTTGGGTGCTGGTACACGCCGATTTCTAAATGAGAGTTTAAGTCAGGATGATTTAGGATTTAGGTGTGCCATGACAAGAGTTGGAGACTCAAGAGGAAACTAATATATTTTTTAAGCATATAAAAGGCCCCTTTTTTGGGGCTTTTTTTATAGCAATTACCAGCGCAAAAATATGAACACACAAACACTATATGAGCTTTTTCTAAAACACCCTGCAATTTGCATCGATAGTAGAAAAGCAGTATCAGGATCACTATTTTTTGCAATTAAAGGAGAAAACTTTGATGGTAATAAATTTGCTGAAAAAGCTTTGGAAAAATGTGATTTTGCCATAGTTGATGATGCTGAAGTTGTTAAAAACGATAAATACATTTTAGTTGATGATGCCCTTACAAAATTGCAACGCCTTGCAAAATTACATAGAAAAAGGCTAGGAATACCAATAATAGCTATTACCGGCACAAATGGTAAAACAACAACTAAAGAGCTCATTGCAAAAGTAATGTCAAAAAAGTATAAAGTATCTTATACTCAGGGCAACCTAAATAACCATATTGGTGTACCTCTTACACTATTAAGTTTTAAACACTCACACGAATTTGGAATTGTTGAAATGGGTGCCAACCACCTTGGCGAAATTGCCAGACTATGTAAAATTATCGCTCCAGATTATGGTATTATTACTAATGTTGGAAAAGCCCATCTAGAAGGGTTTGGCTCATTTGATGGAGTGAAAAAAGCAAAAGCAGAACTATACCAATATTTATATGAAAATGACGGGGTTGCTTTTGTAAATTACGATAATGAGCAACTTGAAGACATGAAACCTCCTCATAGTATTATTTACTATGGCACAAAAGGCTTTACCCATTGCCAAGGTAAAATTGAAAAAAATGGCATGACACTATCGCTGCGTTGGATAGCTTCTGACGATTTAACAAATGACGATAATATTGTTGACTGGACACAAGAGGGAAAACTTATTAAAACAAATTTGATTGGTGATTATAATTTTGAAAATGTTATGGCAGCAATTTGCGTAGGTAGCAATTTTAATATTGATGACAACCAGATTAAAACAGCAATTGAAGAATATACGCCAAATAATAGCAGAAGTCAGTTGATGAAAACTGCAAAAAACATAGTTATAGTTGACAGCTATAACGCAAACCCTACCAGTATGAAAGCTGCACTTGAAAACTTTAACAAAATGAAACTCGATAACAAGGTGGTGATTTTGGGCGATATGTTAGAACTTGGTACTGCCGGAATTAGAGAACATGGGGTAATAATGTCGCTTTTACAAGAATTCAAATTTGAACAAGTCTTTTTGGTAGGCAAAATTTTCGATAATTATAATGGTCAAAATGGAGTTCAATTCTTTAAAAATAGTAGTGAATTAAGCATTTTTCTTTCAAAAAACTCACTTTCAAACAAAAATATTTTAATAAAAGGGTCACGTGGTATGCAGTTTGAAAATGTATTAACATACTTATAATCAATAAAAAACGGGAGGTAAACCTCCCGCATGTTATTAACCCTTAAAACCATGACGACAGAATCTGTCGATATTCAAAATTAACATTTCTTTAACAATCTCCAAAGTGTTAAGGAATATATTTTATCATAACCCAATTTTATTGAAATAATCAAAGTAATTATTCATAAAAAACAATTATTCAAAACCGTTTATTTTTAATTCATTTACTATTTTTGCAGCCTAAAAATTATAAAAATGATAATACTTGATAAACCATTTGTTTCTGATTTGCTTAAAGATACCATTAGCAAAAACAATACCCCTGTACTAAAAACTAATTATGCAATATCGTTAAAATTAAATAATAACACCCATTTTATTGACAATGAAAGAGCTGTTATTGAGTATAATGCAAAAAAACACCCTTCAATTTATTCAAACTCTGAGAATGCAATAAACTGGATAACCACACACCTTAACAAAACCAGTTTGCCAGATAAAATAAATATATTTAAAAATAAAGTCAGGTTTCGAGAACTAATTAAAGATATTTACCCAAATTTCTTTTTTAAAGAGGTTGATTACAACGAATTAGAAACACTCAAAATAAATGACATACCAAAACCATTTATTATTAAGCCATCAGTTGGTTTTTTTAGCATGGGCGTTTATAAGGTATATAACGAAAACGACTGGAAAACTGTTCCCTCCAAAATAAAAAAGGAGATAGAGCAAACTCATAACTTGTATCCTACTGAGGTAATTAACCCTAAAAAGTTTATTGTTGAACAGATGATTGATGGCGACGAGTTTGCATTTGATGTATATTTCAACAATAATGGCAAGCCTGTAGTTTTAGGCATTTTTAAACACCTTTTCTCGTCGGGCGATGATGTTAGCGACAGGGTTTATTACTCGTCAAAAGAGATTATTGAGAAACACTTGACCGGTTTTACCAATTTTGCTTTTGAAATTGGCAAAAGGGCAAAACTCAAAAATTTTCCGATGCATGTTGAGGTACGTATAAATAACAACGACGAATTGATACCTATTGAGGTTAACCCAATGCGTTTTGGGGGCTGGTGTACAACAGCCGATTTAACCACACATGCCTATAACCTAAATCCTTACGAATATTATTTTCAACAAAAAGAACCCAACTGGGATTTATTGCTTAAAGATAAAAAAGGTCTCAATTACTGTATGATTATTCTTGATAATTCAACAGGCTACAAAGCCGAAAATATTATTGACTTTAATTACAACGCAGTATTAAAAACCTTTAAAAAACCATTGGATTTACGCAAAACCAACTGGAATGAATACCCAATTTTTGGTATATTGTTTACCGAAACACATGAGGATAATTATAATGAGATAGAATTAATATTAAAATCGGACTTAAAAGAATTTGTATCTTTGAAGTAAAAACAATTATGACAGAACTGGGCAAATACAATGAATTGCGAGTGGTAAAAGAGCTTGATTTTGGCTTATACCTTGATGGGAGCGAACTGGGCGAAATACTGCTCCCGATTAGGCAGGTGGCACCTAATACAAAACCCGATGACATTATTGAGGTGTTTTTGTATAAAGATTCGGAAGACCGCCTTATTGCAACAACACGCGAACCTTTTGCTATAGTTGAAGAGTTTGCTGTTTTACGTGTTGTTGAGGTAAATAAAACCGGGGCATGGCTCGATTGGGGACTTGACAAACACCTGTTAGTACCTTTTCGCGAACAAAAACAAGATATGGAAGAAGGAAAATCATACCTTGTTTATATATATCTAGATATTGAAAGCCAAAGGCTGGCTGCCTCATCAAAACTCGATAAATTTCTTGATAACATTCCACCCGAATACGAAGTTGGACAAGAGGTTGATTTGCTTATCAGTAATAAATCGGATATAGGCTATACGGCCGTAATTAACAATTTACATTCGGGTTTAATTTATGAAAATGAGGTTTTTCAAAAAATAAAACGAGGCCAAAAGCTAAAAGGGTACATAAAAAAATTACGCGACGACGATAAAATTGACCTTATACTACAAAAGCCCGGGTTTAAAAAAATTGACAATATCTCTCAACTAATACTTAATAAGCTAAAAAGCGAAGGTGGTTTTTTACACGTTACCGATAAAAGCTCGCCCGACGAAATAAAAAGATTGTTTGAAATAAGTAAAAAGAACTTTAAAAAAGCAATTGGCACGCTATATAAACAGAGGCTTATATTAATTGAAGCAGATGGGATAAAGATTGCTAATTAGAGTTTGAATAAACACTAATTATTTTTGCCGCATGCTTCAAAACTTTTAGCTGCAAAGGCACACTCCCTATAACTTCGCCATCCATTTCAATGGGACAATCCTTTATTGGGCTTTCAATTTTGCAACTGCTGATTTCGTGGTAAAAAAGCTCGCTAATTTTTATTGGTTTTGCTTTTTTTAATGCAGGCATAAATAGCAAAAACTGAAATATACTAATATTGCGCGCAATTACCATGTTTGCCATGCCATCGTCAAGTTTTGCATTGGGTGCAATTCCAAGTCCACTACCAAAATACTTACCATTATTAACTGCTATAAGCAAAACATTACCTTTAAAATTTACCTCTGGCGAAGTAACCACAACAGGAATACGCTTAAAAAACAGAAACGAACGCAAAATATTATAAAAATAAGTAAAATTACTGCCCCATGTTTTACCGCTTTTATTCATAAATTTTGACACCAGCCCACCTAACCCAATATCAAATGAGTTATCGTAGTATCGCACCTTCTCCTTCCCATTTTCAAAAAACCTTGCCTCAACAATATCAAGGGGCTGATTTTGGTTTCGGTTAATTAAAGCGTATAAATGCTCCATGCTTTCAACCTTGCCTGCCGTGCGCGCAAAATCGTTACCCGACCCTCTGGGGAAAGCTACCAAAACTGTATTCTCCCTACAATCAGCCGATGCCAGCATATAACCATTCACCACTTCGCTAAAAGTGCCATCACCCCCTACCCCAACCAAGTAATCAAGCTCTTGCTCCATAAGCTCTTGCACAAGCTCAACAGCATGCCCGCCACGCCGTGTAAACTTTAAAAAAACTTCAAATCCATTTTGAAAATACTTTGTAATATTTGAACGGAATTTATCGGGGTTGCGCAAATTACCCCTTACAATAAATGCTATCTTTTTCAAAATAATGGTTTTTAAACATATTAAACTGCTAATTTAACCTCTATTAATATAAAAGCTGCGATTACGCTAATAAAAAAACTCCAATGAAATAAAGTTTGCAAATCAGTAGCCTTTAGCCTGAATTATGCATAAGTTTTTTGTTATAAAAAGTCAAAACACAATATAATAAAGGGAGGTGCAGAAATATAGCTCGCAGTCTCGGTGTTTTTCTCGGGATGAGAATCGGACTTTGAGCCTGCCTACCCGTCAAAACAGGCATTCTCTTTATTTGCAGTAGTTTGACCTTGTACTAAACAAATTTGTACATAATTCATATTAGAGCAGTAACAAACCTAACCTGAATAATTCATGCGTTTAGTTTGATGTAGCTGTAAGGCATCGGAAACCGCCGATATATCTTTATATTTCAAGGGTTTCGTAACGAAACAGATGCATTAAAATAAATGCACTTGGAAACTTTTTCAAAAATTAATTTTTTTACTAAAATACCCTTTTGTTGTGATAATCAATATGTTAACTGCTTTTTCAAAAAGTTTATGAATTATTCAGGCTAAAAATCTAAAATAAAAATCTATTACGGTTCTGTATTGCACAATACTGCTACAAAACTTCATAACGATTTCATTTTAGATATTTAGGTACAAAAACATAATATTATGTCAAAACAATGTTCAAAATGCGGAGCCCCTGTGGGTAAGCATACCTTTGGGGCAGTTACCCCCGAGCAAATGCGCAGTATGGCGCAAAGCGGAACACGCCCCGGTTATAAATGTCCTGATTGTAATGCAGGCTTTTGTTCAAGCTGTGCACGCCAAGCAGCAAAAATTGCTCAAAAAGGCGGCTACACATGTCCTGAGTGTCATAAACTTATAGGTGATTATCCGTGGTAAGCATACATTTGATAAATTACCAATATTCAAATTTAATAATTTATGAATACTGTTGATTCAATTATTTTTACACCTAATCCATCGGATAGTCAAGTACAGGAGATAACCAACAAGCTTAAAGTATATTTTAATAATAAAAATTTTGATGTTGGTTTTACTCCTGTTCTATTGAACCAAATAGCTATTTTATTTGGTAATCATAAAATTAAAGTCCGCAAGTATAAAAACTATTGCCGATCATGTATTATTACCGATGCACAGGTTAATGAAATGGCATCGTTTATTTATGCTTTATGGCGGGTTAATAAACTTAACACTTCCGATGATAATGCCATGCCGGCAAGTTTTGAGGAATTGGCAGAATCAGTAAAAAAGCAGTTTTGCGAATGGGTATATATAATTCCGGTAGCATTTAAACAATTGGGCTACGAACTATATCGCCCTGCTGAGGATACATTTATAAACGAGCCACTTGCCGAGCAACTGGCTCGTTCAATACATGCCCAATTTTGTAAACATATGGTTGATAAAACATCAACCAATGTTTACCGAGGGATGTATCTTATATCGGAAAACAAACAGACTTTTACCAAAGAATTTGATAAGTTAAGCAGCGATATCAAAGCTGCAAACATTGATAATGCATTTCATATTCCATCAAAACTACTATCAATTGGCTATAAAATACAACCTGTTGACACTGGTGTAATGCCACAACTTTTAAAACTGTGCGATAACGAAATTGAGACCATGGCCATGATAGAACATGACCGTTGGAGTTGGGAGCGCCGGTTAAGTGGCTGGACTTACAACAAAATACGCAATAACAATTTAAAGCAACATAATTGCCTTGTACCATACAATGAACTGCCGCCGCATGAGCAAGAAAAAGACCGCATAATGGTGCGCTTTATTCCGGCACTGCTTGTTGATATTGGTTATGTGGCAGTTAAGGTTTCTCCCGAATTATCGGAAGATATACCTTATATTAACCAACAAGCAGGTTTTGTTTTTGAGGTAGAAACTCAAATAAAAAATTTGCAAAGCATAATTACCCAACAAAACGATGAAATTCAAAATAGGTTTGATAATGTATTCAATAAAATAAATTCGGTTAATGAATTAAAAAACGAGATAAAACTATTTCATAAGTATCTGTCAAAACAGTATCTACACACAACATTAAAACGATTAGATACAACAAACAATTTACTTAAACATATTAAAGGGACATTTAGAAGCGGGCAATATATTCAAAAAACATTTATGCCACAGCCATATGAACTTAAAGAACATTTTCCGGACAGTTTTATTCTTTTTAAACCAAAAGATATTGTGAGCGGTGATTTTTATTTTATTTCTAAAATTAACAATTCGGTTATTTTTACTGCAGCCGATTGTACAGGGCATGGAATTTCGGGCTCAATACTATCAGGTATTTGTTATAATTTTTTACACGAAGCTGTTAATAATAACAAAATTGAAAACCCTGTGGATATTTTGTCTTATGTAATGCCAAAAATTCGTGATCTGTTAAAACACTCAAGCAGTTTGGTAGCAGGCAGCTCCGAAATGGAGCTTGCTTTATGCTGCATTAACACCAAAACCAGCACTCTAAAGGTTGCAAGCTACGGCCGCCCTGTTTATGTATTTATAAATAATGAATTAACCCAATTAGGCAAAGGGGCAAAAACGGTTAACACCAAATTAATAAATGGCTACCATGCTCAAGAAGTTCGTTTACAAAAAGGCAATACGGTTTACTCATTTTCCGATGGTTATGCCGACCAGCTTGGCGGTGTTGATAGCAGAAAATATATGACAAAAAAATTTAAGCATTTACTAACTGAAATTCAAGACTCTTCAATGTCAGAACAATGCGAGAAGCTTAATAACGAAATTGAAGATTGGAAAAAATGTGAAGGAAAATACCATACTGCAAATACTGTTGTTATTGAAGATCAAACAGATGACATAACTGTAATAGGTGTGCGCTTATAATTGAATTTATAATGGTATCATTAAAACTAAATTGGTACTACCACAAATTTAGTAAAATTCAATAAATCCTATGAAAGTTGTACCTACATAAAACGCTTTTTCGTTTTGCTCAAATAGTTTATAAGTACACGTTAAAATTACACCACAAAAACAAGAAATTTACATTTTTTAAAGCTTTATTGTAAATAAAATAGCCTTATAACCTGTAGTTATAGGCTATTAAAATAAATGATACCCCCATGAAAAGAAAATTAGAAAATCAAATCAAAGAAAAGTTAGTAAATAGTGATTTATGGATTAATAAGTTAAAATTCGATTGTGAAAAACAAAAAACATTTCTTGCGATTAGAAATAATTATGTTGATTTATATCACAAAGGTGGCAGATTATTTAATTTTGATAATCGTGGATTTAAAACACATTTAAAATATGCCGCAGTAATAGAATCAAATGGGAACGACTATCTAACTGAATCGGAATTATTAAATTGTAAACTTGCTTCGAATTTTGAAACAAACTATTCAAGAATAAAAGAAAATTGTGCTAATTATACAGGCATAGAAGCTTATGGAGTTTCAGAAATCTACCATAAACACTCTTACTTGTCTGATAGTAATGTGGTTATTTTGGATATTGAAATATCATTTGAATCATTAGAAAAAGGGAGAAAGCAAGATAGAATTGATATTCTTCTTTTAAATAAAGCTACAAAGACTCTTCAATTTGTCGAAGCAAAGCATTTCTCAAATCCAGAAATTTGGTCAACGGGAATACCACATGTGATTAGTCAAATTAAAAGGTATGAATCTCAAATCAAACAAAGAGAAAATGAAATTATTCTAGAATACATTGAATACATTGAAAACTTAAATAATCTTTTTAATTTATCATTACCAGCACCTGTAAATGTTGATAATAAAGTAACACTGTTAATTTTTGGTTTTGATAAAGACCAAAGAGATGGTAGACTGAAATCATTAATAAAAAATAATGATGAATTTGAAGGTGTGAGAATTTATGCAAAAGGGGATGTGAAAACAATTGTTTCCGAAAATCTTTGGTGCTAAATAGTAATTAATATGAACTTCAGAATTCATAGAGGAACAAATGAGATTGGTGGTTCATGTGTTGAGATATGGACAAAATCGACACGAGTTGTTGTTGACTTCGGAATGCCATTGGTTAACTCTGATAAGTCACAATTTGATTCAAGAAAACTTAAAGGATTATCATGGAATTGGTAGCTTTGAGGAGACAAATTTCTAAGACATAATTATTAAAAAAATAATATCTTAGAAAAATGGAATCAAAAAAGAGATTTTACAGTAAAGAATTTAACCTGAATTATGCAAGAATTCATCACAACTTCAATTAATACTCTGATTAT
>CBDUWQ010000131.1:0-11091 GCA_965370965.1 uncultured Bacteroidales bacterium | reverse complement strand
TCTGACCCAAACTTGACGCATGCATAATACAGGTTAGCAAACCCTTTGAACTTAACCTGAATAATTCATGCGTTTAGTTTGATGTAGCTGTAAGGCATCGGAAACCGCCGATATATCTTTATATTTCAAGGGTTTCGTAACGAAACAGATGCATTAAAATAAATGCACTTGGAAACTTTTTCAAAAATTAATTTTTTTACTAAAATACCCTTTTGTTGTGATAATCAATATGTTAACTGCTTTTTCAAAAAGTTTATGAATTATTCAGGATAGATGCATTAAAAATTTTAAATATTTAAGATGTACGATTTTTGATTGCAGAAGTAATAGAAAGAATAAATATTTTACTATTAGATATAAACTCCTGCTTATTCTATCTCGTAGCAGCCTGCCCGACTTTGTCATTCAGGCGGGGCACTACGAGTTCCATGGCAACCAAAATTCACAATAATTAGATAGCCTAAAATCCGCAAGGATTTTTATTAGTGCCTATTAATGAAGAATTTACACAATAATTAATTCACCTATTTAAGGTGAATTAAAATTGGTGGTATCCTGCACTAATGCCATAGACAGGCAGGTTCTTGTAATTAGTGGATAGAGATAATCCGCTTGCGGATATATGGGATAGTAAAAAAGGGCTATGCGTTTTAAATGATTTTTATTATCTTTAAATTTGTAGTAATTGAAAAGGTATTACAATAATAAATTAATAAACAAAGCTAGTAAAAATAAAAAAGGAGGTCATATGAGAATCTTAAAAATCTTAACAATTATTAGTATTTTTCTTTTATTTTCTTGCAGTTCTAAAAAGGACAGAATAATTGAAAAAATCAGCAAAGAAAAACCTTATGCAATTCAAATTGCAAAAGAGAGAAGTTTTTATCAGGCAGAAAAATTATCAAGTAGATTGCTTGATATGAAAATAGATGCTTATATGGTGCAATACGCTGACAGTGTAGATAATGATGGAAAATGGTATTATGTCTTATGTGATAATATTGAAATTTTAGATTCTGCAAAATGTATAAGAAATCGGCTTGAGAAACAATTTGAATTGAATGAATTAAAAATTGCAACTTTTGATAAATTTAAAAATGCGATTTTTCAACTCGACTCTTTAAAGCAAAAAGAAAAGAAAAAAATAGTTTCTAATAAGCCTGGTATTAACGAAGATGTTTTTAAAGTAATTAATAAATTTCCTGAAAGCAATTCTTTATTGATACAAAAAACATTTGTGCTAAATACACCTTCTAACCCTAAAAACATGAAAGGTTTTAGCACTTTATATTCTTTTCAAATGGATTTACCAAGAGGTATTAGTAAAAAATTAATATTAAAAAATACTACAGCTTTTTCTGAAGTTATTTATAAAGATAATTTATACGGAGATAAAGTTACAATTGATATTGGAAAATTAAGGATTGTTAAACAGTCACTTAATCATGCATCAATAATAAACTTGAATAATATTGAGAGCTTTGAAATAGCTAAAAAATATGCTAATTTAATTTTAGAAACAGGAGATTATCTTTTTGAAGAAAAGAAAGAAGTTGAAATCAACTCTTATACAAAACTATATGGGTACAAAGTAACTATTGAACCTAAAAAAAATTATTTTAGGACTTATTTTATATTAGTAGATAAAAGTAATCAATATGTTATATTTAGCCAATCCACAGATAAATCGGAAAAAGAATTAATTGAAATATTATCGGATATAGGAAGAGGAAAAGGCTTATTAGATTATGATGAGTTTTATAATACTTTTTATACAATACCAGAAAATATAGTTGATAATGATCTATTTATCGGCTTTACAATTGATAAACTTGATTGGTCTTATGCAAAAAATAGAGGATATGTTAAATGGTCAAAAGAGATGGTTGGTCATTGGAATGCAACAGGTTATTTTTACAATGTTAAAAAAGGTGTATGGTCTTATAGTATTTTTGATTTATTGACTATTGATAATCAAGATTATATCTACGGAGGACTATACTCAAATAATAAAACTAACAATAAATATGAAATTTGTGTTTATGGTACTAATGGATTTATCTTATATACAGATGAGTTTAATTGGAACACATATAGATATTATAAAAAAACTTCTGAAATAAGTTTTGGAATAAATAGGTATGTTAGTGCTATAGGAAATAGGGAGAATTCTTGGTTTTCAAAAGACGAATTATTGGAAAGAGCAGAATCATTACAATTTGAAAAGATTGAAGATGAAGTGGCCATGGACAAACCCGTAAAATAAACTTTGTCTAATCAGTAATTAAAAAGGTATTACATAATATTCGCAAATCGCAATCCGAGTAGTTGTTAGTGAGGGCGTGGCTTACAAATTAAGATTGAAGTTAACTTATTACAACTCACTATTTGCCAATAAGCCACACTCTCACTTTGCTGATTTAAGATGTTAAAAAAAGATTAAACATATGATAACTCCCATTAACAGAGAGCCGGTTGTAAGTGGTAAGTTTTACCCGTCAAATTCCAAAAAATTAAAAAAAGACTTGCATGGTTATTTTGCAAAATATCAAAAACCTGAAATATATAACGATATTTATGCAGTTATTTCACCACATGCAGGTTACGTTTTTTCAGGACAAGTGGCAGCAAGTGCTTTTAACCAAATTAATCCTCAAACCAACTATGATAATATTTTTATTATAGCCCCCTCGCACCATGCCTCATTTAACGGAGCATCAATTTACAATATTGGCAATTACATAACCCCTTTGGGCGAAGTTGAAGTAAATACTAAAATAGCAGATGCACTGATAAACAAGAATCCACTGTTAAGTTTTTATGATCAAGCACATAAAAATGAGCACAGCCTTGAGGTGCAATTGCCATTTATTCAGTATTGGTTAAAAAAGCCTTTTAAACTGGTACCTATTATTGTGGGCACTCAAAATAGTGAATCATTAAAAGAAATATCAGAATGTTTAAAACCATGGTTTAACAAAAAAAACCTGTTTATTATTAGTACCGATTTTTCGCATTTTCCAAATTATAATGATGCCATAAATGCCGATACAAGAATTGGTGATGCTATTCTGCAAAAAAAAGCTAAAAGCGTGCTTAATGCATCAATAAAAAACGATAAATTGTGCATTAACAACCTATCAACCAGTGCCTGTGGACTATCGGGCATTTTAATACTGATGCATTTGTTAGAAAATAATACTGAAATTGATATTCAAAAAATAGAATACGAAAACTCTGGCGATTCAATTTATGGCGACCACGACAGGGTGGTTGGATATATGTCGTTTGTTGCATTTTCAAAACCAATTAGCAATAACAGCTTTGACTTAAACGATAAAGATAAAAGCCTTTTACTGCAAATTGCCAAAGAAAGAATAAAACAAAAACTTAAATTGAAAAACAGAACAAATATTCTTGAAAAAGAAATAAGTGAGGCTCTAAAAGAAAAATGCGGTGCATTTGTTACAATCCATAATGGTAATGAATTGCGCGGGTGTATCGGCCGCTTTATATCAGGTATGCATTTATACAAATTAATTCAAGAAATGGCAGTTGCGTCTGCCTTTCACGACTCAAGGTTTTCAGCAATAAGTGCCGAAGAAATTGATGATATTACCATTGAAATTTCGGTTTTAAGCCCTTTGCAGAAAATAGATTCTATTGACGAAATAACCATTGGCAAGCATGGTGTTTATATAAAACAAGGTTTTAGCACAGGAACTTTATTGCCTCAAGTTGCTGTTAACAATAACTGGAATGTTAAAGAATTTTTGGGATATTGCTCAAAAAACAAGGCAGGTATTGGGTGGGACGGCTGGAAAACTGCCGATGTATTTACTTATACAGCCAATGTTTTTTCAGACTAACGACTTAATTATAGTATAAATAGTAAACAGCCCAAATAAAAGTAAAGCCATTGACAGATACGTTTCAACATAAAAATGAGTATCAATAGCAATTTTAATATCTTGAATTACAAATGGCAAAAACGCCAATAAAAACAGGCTTACCAAAACCAATGATGCTATAATCATTACACGTTTCAATCTCTCTTTTCGTCTTATCTCTTTATCAGACAATACTTTGAACTTAGAGTTACGCGCCCTTGCACCAATAAACAAAGCCAACAAACAAAGCAGTAAAAACAGTCCACCTCCCATAATAATATTTTTATTTTTGCCGAAAGTTAGTAAAAAATGCAAAAACATAAGCAGTTGATTTCTGTTTGATATTTTATTATTTTGGTACTAATAGTATTTTATTTATTTTTAAACTTTAACTATTTATTAATTAAAATGATATACTATGCTCAATGTAGCTTTATTTGGACCCCCCGGAGCCGGCAAAGGAACACAAGCCGAATACCTAATCAATAAATTTAACCTATTTCATATATCAACAGGTGATATACTCAGAAAAGAGATGGCTGATAAAACAGAATTGGGCATACAGGCAAAAGACATAATTACTGGTGGAGGTTTGGTTTCTGATGAGATAATAGCCAAAATAATTGAAAAAGTTATTAAAAACAATCCCAATGTAAGCGGTTTTTTGTTTGATGGTTTTCCACGTACCATTGCACAGGCACATCTGCTCCAAAATATAATGGGTAAGCTAAACACCTCACTTAGTCTTTTTCTTAATATTGAAGTGCCCGAAGATGAATTGGTAAATAGGTTGGTATTACGTGGAAAATTATTAGGAAGAACTGATGACAAGGAAGATGCCATAAGAACAAGGTTAAATGAATATAACAACAAAACACTACCTGTATTTAACTTTTTTTACGATAAGATAAATTGCCAAACAATAAACGGATTTCAGGATATTTCAAAAGTTGCAAGTGATATTATGCAATTTATAAATAAATAAATAAAGCAATATGTATGTCAAAAAACCAATACTCATTAAAAACAAAACAGTAAATGATAATGCTGTAATTCTTTCGCTACTGTTTTTGTTGTTTTCAATAATAACGCTAGTAGTAATTGCAAAATCAATTGATTTAACCGATGACGAAATAGGAGAGTTATTTCCTGTTGCCTTATGTGTATCTGCAGTTGGTATTTTTTTTATTTTTTATAAATTAAGAAAAATTAACTATTTATTAGATAATGAAGGAGATACCCTAATACTCAGAAATGCAAAAACAAACCAGATTTTGGACAAGGAGTTAATAAAAAATGCAAAAATTGAATATGGATATTATAACTATAGGTACAGAACATTAATTAATACCCAAGTACCTATTATTTCATTTCAATTTCCTGCTATAAAACCTTTTAGATGCAGTTATAAATCAACAAAAGTTATTTGGTTTTGGAATGGCGACGATACACAAAAAGAGATTTATAATGTTCCGGTTAATCTTGAACAGCCAAATTATAATATAGATGGTTATTCATTTGACCAACTTGCAAAAATGCTGGTTCCGAACCATAAATTGGCTAAAGTTGAAATACGACCAATGTAAATATTCTATAAATTATAAAAGAGTAATCTACTAATCAATTTAAGCGAGACAAATTTTCGCATCTTTGAAAAAATAATATACAACTATGAAAAAAATTGCACTCTATTGGCAAATACTAATTGCATTTGTATTAGCTATTGTATTCGGAATATTTTTTAAAGAACACGTCCAATATGTTGCATGGATGGGCGTACTTTTTCTTAAAGGGCTTAAAATGGTAATAATACCATTAATATTAAGTTCAATAATATCGGGCGTTGCCAATATTGGCGATGCAAATAATTTGGGTAGGTTAGGCTTTAAAACTTTTGCATATTATATATCAACAAGCACGCTTGCACTGTTAACCGGACTGTTTTTTGTAAACTTTTTTAAACCCGGAGTTGGTGCCGATATGGGTTTTGTTGAAAAAGTTGAAGGTCTTTCAAAAGCAAAAGAGTCATTTGGCGATACATTGCTTAATATTGTACCCGAAAATGTTTTTCAAGCAATGGTTGAAAACAAAATGCTTTCTATAATATTTTTTGCAATTTTAATTGGCTTTTTTATTACCCGCACATCAACAAAACACAAAACCATTTTAACCGACCTGTTTAATTCCTTTTTTGATGTAATGATGAAAATAACTCTTTTCATTATTAAATTTACCCCTTTCGGGATATTTGGAATTGTTGCCCATCAAGTTGCCTATCAAGATAACTTGATTGAACTACTATCACGCCTTGGGTTATATATGTTAGTAGTAATGCTGGCACTTGCTTTTCATGCGGTTATTATTTTGCCTACCCTTCTTAAAATTTTTGGAAAAGCAAACCCAATAAAGCAGTTTAAAGCAATGCGCACACCTCTTATTACCGCATTTTCAACCTCGTCAAGCAATGCTACCTTACCATTAACAATGGATGCCATCGAAAATAAATCGGGGGTATCAAACTCAATAACAAGTTTTACCTTGCCGCTTGGTGCAACTGTAAATATGGATGGCACAGCACTTTACGAACTGGTTGCCGCTATGTTTATTGCACAAGCCTATGGTATTGACATGTCGATTACACAACAAATTATTATTGTTATAACAGGCTTGTTAGCATCTATTGGTGCTGCCGGTATTCCAATGGCAGGTTTGGTAATGATATCGGTTATTTTATCGGCAGTTGGGCTACCGCTTGAGGGTATTGGGCTTATTTTGGCTGTTGATAGGATATTGGATATGTTTCGAACCGCTGTAAATGTTTGGAGCGACAGTTGCGGAGCAGTTATTATTGCCAAAAGCGAAGGTGAAAAATTAAAGGTATAAAGAAAATGCATACCGTAATTAAATTAACCATATCTATAATAATACTAGTTTTACAAATACAGGTTAATACACAAACAACAGGTAACTTGATTGATTTTAGCGGAACTGTTTTAGACAAAAAAACCGATAACCCTCTAATTTATGCATCAATTTGTAAAAAATCATCAAATATTGGAACCGCAAGTAATTTAGATGGATATTTTAAGCTTTCAAATGTTTCAATTGGCGATAAAATTATTATTTCATTTATTGGATATAAAGAAAAAGAAATAATTATAACTCACAACAATCAAAAAATATATTATTTGTTGGCTAAAAATGAACTTTTAAAAGAGGCGGAAAGGGGCGCAAATAGTAAAGAATTGAAAAAATGGAACAATATTGTCTATAAAGAGTTAAAAATTGATAATATGGCACATTTCAACGTGAAAAACTGAAACGTTTGGTAATATTATTTAAGTCATGAAATGAAATTACCAAATGGCGCAGATTTACAATCGTGCCCATAACTTAAAAAAACTATCCGCTTACAGCGATTTATTGCACACAATCAATTAACCTCATTACCGTTAAAAAACTCATCTTTAAAATTAACCAAATACAACTTTTCAACAGGTCGGGTAAATGCAGTATATAGCCATCTTAAATATTCAATGTCCATCATTTTATCGGTAAGCCATCCTTGGTCAATAAAAACAGCCTTCCATTGTCCACCCTGCGCTTTATGACAAGTTATGGCATAGCTGAATTTAACTTGCAGGGCATTAAAATACGGATTCTCTTTTACTGCCTTAATCTTAGCCTTTTTAGTGCGCAAATTGGCATAATCATCCATAACAGTATAAAAAAACTTGTTGTTCTGCTCTTGCGAAAGCGATGCCGTTTCCGATGTTAAAGTATCAAGCATTATATTGACATCAAGTTCCAACTCGGGATAATCCATAAATTTAACCGACACATTTGCAAACCTAAACCCATAAAGCTCTTTGTGTTTTCCAATTCGGGTAACTTCAACAATATCGCCATTGGCAATAAAATCTGTGGTTTTTTTATCATCCTCCGTCAGCCAATAGTAGTTATTTTTAACCACCATCAAATAATCACCCACCGAAAGTTCCTCCTCGCGCCATAAAATTGATTGCCTGATTCCGGCATTATAACGGTTTGCACGCTTATTAGATCTACAAATAACCAAAGTATTATCAGAGCCATATTTACCATAACAGCTATCAAGCTCTTCAATTAAATCGGCTCCCGAAAGACGTACCACATCAGTAAATTTATCCAATCCAAATTCAGGGTAGCCATCATTATTATTGGCTATACGCTCTCGCAATAGCGTGGCATTATGCAAAATACCCGACAACTCCGATTGCCTTACAACCTGCGTAAGCTCTATCTCATTAAGCTCAAAACCCATATTATCAATAACATCTGGGTTTAACGCAGGACTAACAGTAAGTCCAACCGGTGGCAGCTGTGCAGTATCACCCACTAATACCAATTTACAGTTTTCTCCACTGTAAACGTATTCCATAAGGTCGTCAAGCACTTTGCCACTACCAAAAATCGAGTTTTCAAACGATGCATTCGAAATCATTGACGACTCATCAACAATAAACAATGTATTGTGATGCAAATTTTTATCAAGCACAAACTCGCCAATACCATCTTTTTGCGATTTTTGCCTATATATTTTTTTATGGATAGTAGATGCCGGTTTACCCGAATATACCGACAAAACCTTAGCCGCCCTACCGGTTGGCGCCAATAAAACCGACTTTAAACGAAAAGCAGGTAAACTTTTTACCAAAGCACTAATTACCAATGTTTTACCTGTTCCGGCATACCCCTTTACCATAAAAACCTTATCCTGTGTCTGCTTGTTATCAGTAAACTCCAATATAAATTTTGCTAATAACTCAATTAACCTCTCTTGATCATTTGTTGGGCTATACCCTAATTTTGTTGTTAATATCTCGATTATATGTTTTGTTACCATCAAATAATTTTTAATTTTGTACCAAACATATCAAATAGTTATCTCTTTTTTATGGAATTTTGCTTAAAAATATATCATAAATAAGAATTATTGCGTATTATTGATTTTAAAGACAAATAAATAAAATATAACTTACTAAATTTCAAAAACAGATGAAAAAAAGTATTATTCAAATTCTATTAGCAATTTTAATCATAGTTTTAGGTTTTTTATTGATTAGGTCAATTATGGAACCTATTGAGTTTAAAAAAGAGCAAAAACACCGTTATGGCATTGTTGTTCAAAACTTAAAAGATATTCGTACTGCCCAGTTGGCATATAAAGACGTTTATGGTAAGTTTACCGGAAGTTTAGATACCCTTACAATTTTTGTTAAAACAGATTCTCTTCAACTGGTTTTTAAAGAAGGTGAAATAGATGAAGATTTATTAGGGCAAATTACTGAACGTGAAGCTATTGAAAAGGGAATGATTATTCGCGATACAATTCGTATAGCAGTACTTGATTCTCTGTTTGGCAAAGAATATGCAATTGATTCTCTTCGCTTTATCCCATTTTCAGGTGGCAAGCAGTTTAAAATGGCGCAGGGTGAAGTTATTACCGGTTCAAAACTTAAAGTAAAAGTATTTGAAGCAAAAGCCCCTAGTAAGTTTATATTAAGAGGTCTTGATAATCAGGCAATTATAAATCTTAACGATGGTTGGGACTACAAAGGGTTAAAGGTAGGCTCGTTGGAAGAGGCTAATAACGCAGCAGGTAACTGGGAGTAGATTATTACTTTAAGTTTAAAAGCATTGTATTTTGATTGAACAATTCAAATTTATCGACAAATCGTTTGATTCTGAATATATTAATAATTATCATTTATCCCTTCAGGTTTACTTGAAGGGATTTTCTTTTTGCCTGTTAGACAGAGAACGTAATAAATTTATTGCCTTGGGCAATTACTATTTCGATAAAATTACTTCATACAATATTTTACTAAATGAGATTGAGGAGATTTTTCAAAACGAAAAAATATTAGCATACAATTATCAGCATGTAAAATTGCTTTTTGCCACTCCAAAGTATTCCTACATACCATCTCCACTTTTTGATAAAAATGAACTAGAAAACCTATACTCATTAAACCATAAAATATTGATGGGCGACAAGTTGCACACTAATTATATTTATGGAAACTCATCATATACCGTATATTCCATTCCCGAATATATTGAAAGGTTTTTTGTTAATAAATATCCAAACCTTAAGCTATATCACCATTCGTGCCCGCTTATTGAAGAAATTTTATTAAAAGATAAATTAAGCAGCAAAAAACATAAAGCCTTTCTTAATATTTTACCCGATATATTCGATTTTGTAATTATAGAAGACGGAAAGCTAAAACTTTTCAACTCATTTGCCTATAATTCCGAAACCGATTTTCAGTATTTTGTTCTTAATACTTTTGATCAATTGAACCTCTCTCCTATTGATATACCTTTATCGATAATGGGAATAATTAAACGTGATGATATAAAAATTGAAAACCTTAAAAAGTATATTAAAAATATAAATTACTTTAACAAACCTGCCCATTTTGAATATGCTTACGGTTTTAATGATATACCTAACCACTATTTTATTAACCTTATAAACTTATATCAATGCGGATAATTAGTGGCAAATTCAAAAAAAAAGCAATACATCCGCCCAAAAATTTCAGAGCAAGGCCAACCACTGATGTGGCAAAAGAGAGTTTGTTTAATATTATTGAAAACGAATATGATATTGAAGAACTAAAAGTACTTGACTTATTTGGCGGAACAGGCAGCATAAGTTATGAATTTGTATCGCGTGGGTGTAACGACATTACATGTGTTGAGATAAATTTTAAGCATTACTCGTTTATTAAGCAAACAACATTTGATTTGGGCATACAAAATGAAGTACATGTTACAAAAGCCAATGTTTTTAGGTACTTAACCCACTGTCCTCATAAATTCAATCTTATTTTTGCCGACCCCCCCTATGATTTAAAAGGTATTGACACAATTCCCGAACTGGTTTTCAACAATGAGCTACTGTTGCCAAATGGTACTTTAATTGTAGAGCACTCCAATAAAACACTGTTTTCAAAATCACCTTATTTTACAAGACAAAAAAACTACGGAAGCGTGAATTTCAGCTTTTTTTCAAGATAATTATACTCAGCCCGTTAATAAAAGTTTAAAGCAAAAAAAAAGCCCTGATATAATATCAGAGCTTTAAATTAATATGCGGTATGGACGGGACTCGAACCCGCGACCCTCGGCGTGACAGGCCGATATTCTA
>CBDUWQ010000130.1:0-11210 GCA_965370965.1 uncultured Bacteroidales bacterium | reverse complement strand
GTTTCCGATGCCTTACAGCTACATCAAACTAAACGCATGAATTATTCAGGTTAGACTATGATGATGAAAAAATTAAAGCATTCTTATTAGATATTGGTTACTATCGCTTGGGTTTTTATTGGAATCCTTTTGAAATTGATGCTAACCACAATTTTAAAGCGGGTACTAAATTTGCAGATGTAATTAAGCTATACTACTTAGATGTTGACTTACGAAATTTATTACTGAAATATACCAGTCGTATTGAAATTAATTTCAGAACTAAAGTAGTGTATTATGTATCTAACAAATACAAAACATCTCCTACTTGGTTTGCCAACACCTCTGTAGTTAAAGAGCCATTTTTAAATAAACTTGATGATATCTACAATGCTAAATTTATTAAAAGTAACAAACCCATTAAGAAACATCATGCAAAGTATATTAACGACAAATATGCACCAGCATGGAAAACTTTGGAGTATTTTACTTTTGGTAATATTCTTAATATTTATCGTAATCTAAAGGATTTTAATATTCGCGAACGTATAGCAAGTGAATTTGGCATAATTAAACTAGACAAGTTTATGAATTTTATGGAAACTGTCATATTAGTAAGGAATAACTCTGCTCATGGCGATTTGTTATTTGATTTGAAAGCACCTAAAGGTATTTCCGTAATACCAGGCATAAAATTTCATAATAGTGATAGAAGTTCTTTAGCCTGAATAATTCATAAACTTTTTGAAAAAGCAGTTAACATATTAATTATCACAACAAAAGGGTATTTTAGTAAAAAAATTAATTTTTGAAAAAGTTTCCAAGTGCATTTATTTTAATGCATCTGTTTCGTTACGAAACCCTTGAAATATAAAGATATATCGGCGGTTTCCGATGCCTTACAGCTACATCAAACTAAACGCATGAATTATTCAGGTTAGATGCATGCTTAAAAGTAATTTTGTATTTACTGGGACAAATTTCTGTAAATAGGAAAAATGAATTAGATAAAGCTATAATAGAGCTATTTTCCAAACACAAAAATAATGCAGTATTAAAGAAAGTTATTGAGCAAAAAATTAATTATAAGTTATAGTAGTGGAATTAATTAAAAGTTTTTGAATTACTATTAATTTGTAATTACAAATTAATTTGTATCTTCGCAAAGCAGTGCACTGCTATTCATTCTTGATGCTTTAGTTTCTGCACTTAAAAATATTCAAAAAAACCCAGACTTGCTCTGGGTTTTATTTTTAATAAACTTTTTATTTTAGTTCAAATATAGCAGGAATATCATTCTTAGCTTATTTTTTGTTTGCCCTCCAGTACTTTCTGTAATATTAAATCAATAAAGTAACTGTTGCTCTATGGCTATACAAAGTTATTTATCATTTAATAAATGATGGAGATTGAAATTCAATTATTACACGCATCACTTTTTCAAGTAATGCGTGTAATAATGCGTGTAAGTCTTATAACTAATTTATTATCAGACTATACTGTGGAGCTGCCGGGATTCGAACCCGGGTCCAAACAAGGAGACCATACGCTTTCTACATGCTTAGCTCTGACTTGTTTTTCGAGTATTGGCAGGATCAAAGCTACCGATCAATACCTTATCTCCTTAATTTCATTTCAATGGCGGAGTATCATCAAAACTAATTCTGAATTTATAGCACCTCCGGTTCGATGAGCCTCAGAATAGCGGCTTCCGGGAGATGTCTTGTTCCGGTTCCTAGAACCGATGCCCACCAAAAGGTAGGTGCTTAGTTTACTAAACTTCGACTACGCTGCAAGAGCAAAATTGTTTTCGCCAATTATAAAGTGTGTGTCCGAGATTTATGGGCCGGCTTCACAACGCCCAGCATGCTTACATAACACCTCATCTTGCTGTCAAAACCATGTCAGCCCCATGTTATAAAAGTACTTTACTGATGAATTTTTATAGCAAATTGCAATCAGAAAGTGTGCAAAGATACAAATTCTGTTGTTTATCACATAGCGTTACCTTTTAAAATAAGGGTATTTTATTAATTTCGAGGGTTATTTTTTGTAGCTACATTATTAATATACTACTGTTATGGATAAAAACTTGAAAATTGGAATAATAAAAGAGACAAAAAACCCACCGGATAAACGTGTTCCTGTTACTCCTGCTCAAATTGATATTGTAAAAAAGCAGTTTCAGAATGTTGACATATGTGTTGAAAAAAGCCCGTTGAGGTGTTATAACGATGATGAGTTTGAGTATTTGAATGTGGATATGGAAAAAGATATTTCTACCTGTGATATTTTAATTGGGGTAAAAGAGGTTAAAATTGATAAACTGATTTCTGATAAAACATATATGTTTTTTTCGCATGTGGCTAAAAAACAGCCATATAATAGAAATTTACTTCGTGCTGTCCTTGAAAAAAACATAACTTTAGTTGATTATGAATACTTAACCAGCCCCAATGGTATGAGAATAGTGGCCTTTGGCCGATGGGCAGGTATTGTTGGAGCTTATAATGCACTACGTGCCAGAGGTTCGCGCACCAATAATTTTAACCTAATGCCTGCACACAAATGTCATGATATGGAGGAGATGTTTGCGGGGTTAAAAAAGATATCGCTTAAGCCAATAAAAATACTTATTACAGGTGGCGGGCGTGTAGCAAATGGTGCTTTAGAGACTTTACAGGTATTAAACCTGCGAAAGGTTACACCAAAAGAGTTTTTAAACGAAACTTTAAACGAGCCTGTTATTTGCCAAATTGAACCTATGCACTATGTAAAACGAAAAGACGGACAGCTTTTTGACATGCAGCATTTTTTTGCCAATCCAAGCGAGTACGAATCAACTTTTATGCCATATAACAAAGTAACCGATATTTTTATTGCCTGCCATTATTGGGATAACAAATCGCCAAAATTTATTGAAAAACAAGATTATTTAGATAAAGATTTTAATATATCTGTAATTGCCGATGTTAGCTGCGATATTGACGGACCAATTGCATCAACATTAAGGGCATCAACAATTGCCGAACCTTTTTATGGGTATAACCCCCAACATGGCATTGAAGAACCTGCATTTACCCGCCCAACAAATATTACCATAATGGCAGTTGACAACTTGCCCGGTGAGTTGCCCCGAGATGCCTCGCGCGATTTTGGGCATGATTTGATTGAGCGTGTTTTTCCGGCTCTTTTTGGTGACGATCAAGATGGGGTTATTGAACGTGCCACTATTGCCAAAAATGGAAAACTTACCCCAAAATATTCTTATCTGCAAGATTATGTTGATGGCAAGTAGTTGAATAACTTACTGTAACTGGTGCAATATGAAGGGATACATATAATTGGTATAACTCCGAGAGTTGAAGTTGTATATATATCATAGTTGTGCGTCATTAAACAGAACCGTCAGATAGATGATAGAGTCTAAAAAAAACAATATTAAATAAATACAAATTATAAATGAAAGGAGAAAAAATGAATATAAATTTAAAGAGCGTATTTATAAGTGGAATTGTAGCTGGAATTATAATCATTGTAAGTGGAATGGGTATGATTCCTCTTGTTGGTAATCAAATGAACGAGGTTTTAGAAAGCCGTTCTTTACCACCTTTAAGCAATGGAGCTATGGGATATTTTGGAATTATGTCCATCATATTAGGAATTTCAATTATTTGGGTTTATGCTTTTGTTCAGTCTAACTTTAAGTCAAAGTTAAAAGTAGCAGTTGCAGTCTCCCTAATCATTTGGTTTTTAACATATTTTTGGCCTAATGCAGCTCTTGTTGCTTACGGTTTTATGCCATTTCGACTTGCTGCAATTGGTACTGCATACGGTTTATTGGAATTAATATTGGCAAGTGTAATTGGTTCTAAACTATACAGAGAAGTCAAGCAAAAATAATTATGTTAAGACTTGGTGGATATATAAACATACTAATTGCTGTTGGACATATTGTTGGATTGATTTGGGCAGAGCAAATGTTTGAAATAACAGGAATTGGAAAAGAAATGGATGAACTCGCCCAAACTCATTCGTCATTACCTAACTTATTGACAGTTTTTGTTGCAATTGTATTTTTCATTTTCGGACTTTATGGACTGTCAGCAGACGGAAAATTTAGAAAATTACCCTTTTTGAAATTGGGAGTATTTACGATTGCTGGAATTTATATATTCCGTGGAATTGGAGAATTAATATTTGATATTTCACAACAAGAAGCAGCGCCGGTAACTGAAACAATATATTCGTTAATTGCATTGGGAATTGGACTATTGTTTTTAATCGGCGGATTGAAAAAATGGAAATTGAAAAAAGAATAACGAACGCACAACAATGTATATAAAAAATAAGCGAGATGGTAGTAATATCAAGGTTTGCAGCCCGTTTGAACTTTGTTGTAAGTTGAAAGATTTGTGCTCCGAAATCGCTTACTTTTCATATACTTAACGTTACAGGGCATTTTTTGGCGTCCTGAAAAACACATACCCACAAATGATATTGGATTTTATAGTTGAATCGCATACGATTATAAACAAATGAAAACAGAAGAAAGTGTTAAGAACAAGATTGAAGAATTTGAGAATAAAGAGAAAATGAAGATTTTTAATACTGCTTGTCCAAGAAATTGCTATAGTACCTGTTCTTTTAAAGTAATTATTAATAAAGGTAAAATTGAGAAAATTGAAGCGCAGCCTTTAAACAATTCTACACCAGAAGGACCTTGCTTAAAGGGATTAAGCTATGTTGAAAGAGCAAACTCAAACGATAGAATTTTATACCCATTACAAAAGGTAAATGATACGTTTATAAAAATTTCATGGGATAAAGCGCTTAAACAGATTTCTGATAAACTAAATTTTTACAAAACCAATTTTGGAAGCAACTCAGTTCTTTATTATGCGGCAAGCGGCAGCTCGGGTTTGCTTAATCAAGTGAGTTCAAATTTTTGGAAACTCTATGGTGGTGCTACCACGGTATATGGTAATTTATGCTGGCCTGCCGGTTTGGAAGCTACCAGATTAACCTTAGGAGAGAACAAACATAATGTTACCTGGGATATTGAAAATGCTAAACTGATTGTTTTGTGGGGAAAAAATCCTGCCGAGAGCAATATTCATCAAATGCTGCCCATTGAGAAAGCACAACAAAATGGTTGCAAGCTTGTGGTTATAGACCCACGCAGAACTCCTTCATCAGAAAGTGCCGATTTACTTATACAACCCATACCCGGAACAGATGCAATTTTGGCTTTGGCTATTGCTAAAATTATTATTGAAAATGAAAACTATGATTCTAATTTTGTTGATAAATACGTGCTTGGTTTTAATAGATTCACCAAAAATCTTGACAATATAACAATTGAAGAGGCAAGTAAGGAATGCGGCGTTCCCATTAATTTTATTGAAGAACTGGCAGAGTTAATCGGGACAATAAAACCAATGACATTAATTGCCGGTTATGGAATGCAGCGTTATACCAATGGTGGACAAACAACCCGCGCCCTTTTGGCACTTTCTGTAATTACCGGAAACATTGGAAAAAAAGGTGCCTGCTGGCATTATGCAAATCTACAATCCTATATTTTTGATACGGTAAAAGAACCGGAAAACTATTATCCTTCATCGGAAAAGGATAAGCCTTTTAGAAGAACAATTCCCATTGCTTTATTAGGGGAAAAGATGATGGAAACTAAGAATCCGGAATTGAAAATGGTATGGGTAGAACGAGGAAATCCAATTACACAAAATCCGGATTCAAATCAAACTATAAAAGCGTTTCGTAAATTGGATTTTATAGTTGTTGTTGAGCAGTTTATGACGGATACGGCAAGAGAAGCAGACATTATTCTTCCTGCAAAATCAATGTTTGAACAGAGCGATATTATCGGATCATACTGGAATCCTTATGTGCAGTTAAAACAAAAAGTTATTGATCCGCCGGGAGAGGTAAAACCCGAAACAGAAATTTATTATCACCTTGCCAAAAAATTAAACTTTTCAATAAATGATATTCAAAAAAATATTCCCGAACCTAATGATAATGCAATTGAGCGGTGGCTGAATAAATATTTAGATCAATATGAGGAATTATCACTTAAAGAATTGAAAAAAGGGCCTATACTTGCTCCCGGAATGGAAGAAATAGCTTTTGAGGATATGAATTTCAAAACTCAATCTGGTAAAATAGAATTATATTCAAAAAGTGCAAATTCAATTTGGAATGTAAATTCATTGCCTACTTACGAGCCCTTGATCGAAGGACAGAGGAGTAAAAAAACGCAGTTCCCTCTTAGCTTGATGAGTCCTAATACTAAAAATAGAATTCATTCTCAGTTTGGAAATTTGAAATGCATAAAGGCGCTCGATCCATATCCTGTGGTTACAATGAGTCCGCAAGATGCAGCAAAAAGGAATATTGCGAATAATGAGAAAATTCGCGTGTTTAATAATCGCGGAGAAATATTTATTGTAGTTAAGTTTGATTACAGCATTCGACCCGGTAATGTAGTTATTGTAAACGGGTATTGGAATTCAGAAGGCGGTAGTCCCAACCTGTTATCAAAAGGCAGGGAGACTGATATGGGGCATGGAACAGCTTTTCATGATTCTATGGTTGAAGTGGAAAAAATATTATGAGTAATAATTATTTTATATTCGATAAGAACAAGTGCGTTGGCTGTGAAGCCTGTGTTATAGCTTGTATTAACGAAAACGGATTTCAAGAGCCGGAAAGGTGGAGGAATATCCATTCATCTAACCCTGAGAAATTCTTTGGAATCCCTTTATTTTACTTATCAACATCCTGCAATCATTGTGAAAATGCAGTTTGTATGGAAAATTGCCCTGCTCTTGCCTATACTCGAAGTCCAATAACCGGAGCTGTTTTGCATAACGCAGATGCTTGTATTGGCTGTAAATATTGCACATGGCACTGCCCTTATGATGCACCAAAATATAATCCAATTAGTGGAACTATTAATAAATGTAATTTTTGCGAATCACTACTTACCGATAATCAAAAACCGGCTTGCGTAAGCTTATGCCCCACAGGTGCCCTTGATTTTTCGTTCGAAGAAATCGATAAGTCATCTATAAAATCAAGCATAAATACTCCAGTGAATACCATGCCATCAATTTATATTAAAGAGCGCATAAAAAATAGTGGTCCAAAAATAGACCATAACCTCTTTAAATCAATGGAAAACCCTGAATCTGTAATTGTTAAAACAAAAATATCTGCATTAAAAGAATGGACTTTAGTATTATTCACTTTTATTGTTTCAGTAATGGTTGCAATTACTACACTCAGTATATTAAACCAACAACTATTAATCATAAAATTTGCGTTTTTGGCTGTAGGGGCTTTTGCTGGTGGACTAAGCATGTTTCATTTAGGGAAACCAACAAGAGCCTGGCGTGCATTACTAAATATTAAGAAATCATGGCTAAGTCGTGAAATTCTTTTTTTCTCGCTTTTTTTATCAGTAACATTTTTTGATCTTTTTATTTTCGATTTACCAAATTGGCTACTTATTATTCTTGGCTTTTTGCTACTGTTCTCTGTTGATAAATTATACCAACCTGCACAATTGTATTGGAAAACTCAATTTCACTCTGCTCAGGTAATATTTATTGCACTTTCGTATTTTCTATTATGCAGTAATTTATATTTAATTTTTGGTTTGTTAATGTTGGTTCGACTGTATTTATTTTTAATTGGAAATAAGCCGGTTGAATTGCCTGCAATAGTAAAAATAATTCGAATTCTCAGTGTTATTCTTACAGCCCTTTTCATTGTTATTGATTTTTCTATTTGGTACTCTATCCTAATATTTACAATTGGTGAAATTATTGATAGAGTTGTATTTTATCAAGACCTTGATATTCCTGATATAAAAAAACATATTTATAGTAGTATAATAATATACTAATACTATATTTGTGTGCAAATATTATTAATTGACAAAATTCTATAACTATGAATAATATCAGTAAGATAATTATCCTAATTATTGCAATTTCTGTTTTGAGTTGCCATACCACAACAAACAAAACAGTTGAAATAACAAAAAGTGATTTAGAATATTATAATAGTGTTTTTTATAATTTAAAAGAACACTTAACAAAAGAGGATGGCAAATTGTGGAATCACCGGCTTTATGGCTCTATTATTTTGGTAAACAGAGATAATAGGACAATAATAGCAAATGAAAAGGATTCAAAAGGCATCTTGACAAAAAATGGGGAAGTATATACCGGAGTTTTGCCAAATGAAATTAATATTGCCAACACGGCTTTTAATTGGAATGGCAAAAGATGGACAATGGTTATGCTGCCAATGCCAAAAGACTATAATGAAAGGTTAAATTTATTAACTCATGAGCTATTTCATAGGATTCAGCCGGAAATTGGTTTTGCAAATTTGCATCAAAAATTGTGTGCCCATTTAAACAATATAGATGGCAGAATATATTTGAAATTAGAGTTGGAGGCGTTAAAAATGGCACTGTCTGCTGATAAAGGGGATAGCAAAAACGAACATATTAAAAATGCCTTGTTTTTTAGAGCATATCGTTATGGGTTATTTGCAAATGCCAAACAGAATGAAAATTTGCTTGAGCTTAACGAGGGCTTGGCAGAATACACCGGAACAATACTAAGCAACAGAGATAATAATGATTTAAAGGCGCATTACGTTAAAGCCATTAATAATTTATACGAAAACCCGACTTTTGTTAGCTCATTTGCTTACCGCACAATTCCGGTTTACGGATATTTTATGAGACAAAAAGATGAGGCATGGAATCTCAATATTTCCGATACTACTAATTTAACAGATTATATTTCTGGTTTTTTTGATGTTTCTATTCCTGTGCATTTAAAAGATTCTGTTTTACAGATTAGGGAAAGATATAACTATACACAAATAATTGATTTTGAAACAGAAAGAGAGCAGAAGCAAAAAGAGATAATTGCAAAACTTGATAATAAATTTCAAGAAAGCCCTGTTTTGGTTATCCCTTTTCAGGATATGAATTTTAGTTATAACCCAAGTAATTTAATTCCTTATCGGGAATTGGGCACGGTTTATCCGAATTTAAGGATTACTGATAATTGGGGGATTTTAACAGTAAAAAATGACGCATTGCTAGATAAAAACTGGAGAAAGGTAATAGTGTCGGAGCCAACAAATACAGCAGCAAAAATTATTGAAGGAGATGGGTGGAAACTTGAGTTGAACAGTAACTGGGAGTTAGTACAAGTTAAAGGTAATTATACTTTGAAAAAGAGGTAATGTGCGTTTTCAAACAAATACTGCTAATATTAAAATCAAATATCTAACTTGCATTATGCACAAATAAAAATTTTGTGTTAATCAAGGCGTCGAACTGTAAAGCTGTATATTAATACTGCGAACAGTTTGCAACCTGCCTTGCCGGACAGACAGGCGATAAGTAAGGCAAAATTTAATTTGCCTTTGGTAAAAATTAAAAAAATGAATTATTATGACTTATTACTAAATATTACTGAATACCAAGCAAATAGATATGTTGTATTATTTTTTATGCATAATGCAGGCTAAGGAGAGTTTGATTATAAACAACAAATGTTGTTAAACTCTTTAGATTATATATAGCCAAATGGCAAAACCAAAAATTTTATTGCTGACACTTTAATACTATATGAGTTTGAGTTGGGTTTTTATAGGGCATTTTAATGTATATAGTACAAAATTTTAGCTTTAAAACATGTTGGTATTCCAGAAAATACACTGTGAGTAAATAATGCTGTTGTAGATTAAATTAATTGTTTAAATTTGTAAGAAAACGAAAGGATTATGCAAAAAATACTTAAAAGTAAAATCCAAGAATTGCAAAGTATTTGTTTGACTTTGGGAGTTAAGAGGCTTTATGCTTTTGGCTCAGTAGTTTCGGACAAATTTAACAAAGAAAGTGATATTGATTTTTTAATCTCGTTTGTAGATAAATTAAGTATTGAAGAATATACTGACAATTATTTTTTACTGCATTATAAATTGCAAGATTTATTTAAACGAAAAATAGACTTGGTAACAGAAAGAACACTGTCAAATCCATATTTTATTGAAAGTATTGAAGAGTCAAAACAATTGATTTATGAAGCGTGATATAAAAAAGTACTTATTTGATATAAAGATCTATTGAATCAATTTTTGATTTTATGGGAGAGAAACGTGATTTCTTTGAATATCAGCAGAATAAATTGTTGCGAAGGGGAATTGAAAGAGAAATTGAAATTATAGGTGAAGCAACAAATAGAATCCTAAAACTTGATGAAAGTATTAAGATAGAAAATGCAAGACAGATTATAGATACTCGTAATTGGGTTATTCATGGCTATGACAAAGTGGATGATGTTGTTATTTGGGGAATAATATCAAAACATTTACCAAAACTTAAGGAAGATATAGAAAAGCTTTTAAATGAATAGACATATCAACATGCAATATTGTAACCTATTAAATAACGCTAACCAATTATCTTAACTGTTTTGTTTTAAATAGCCTAGCCCCAATAAACAGCACCACAATAAATAATCCAATACTTATAGGTTCGGTTATATTAAAGCCATGCCATGTGGCAATGTTTAGTTTTTCGGCATTATTGTAGTAAAATAGTGAGGGGAATGAGTAAGGAAAATATATTGAATTTTCCCATTTTGTTGTAATAATTAAAGCAGTTATTGTTAAAAACACTCCCATTGAAACAGGTATATTATTATTTTTTCTCCTTTTTGATATGAAAAATTTAGGTTTTCTATGTTTATCATTTATTATTTTGCTGATTAATTATTTTTATAAGTTCCTCAAACTCATTGTCAATTCCAAGGAACCTTTCATGCTCCGTATTGGTTAACTCTATTTCAATATTTAATTCTTTTTGATTATTTGTTATCGCTGGGCGGTAAAATTCTTTGCATGACAATGTTCCTTTTATGCCTGTGTTCCTTAGTTTAAATTCTAACACTTCACCATTATGTGAAGCTCCTATACCCATTGGATTGCCAACCGTTACTGCTATATTATTGTCTGCTAATAAAACAGCAATCATTGCTGCACTACTAAATGTTCTATTTCCAACCATTACATAAACATTGCCATCAAATCTAATTTTGGGTTTTTCTTGATAATAATGTGATAGAGGTGTTAATTTAGTTACAATTATTTTTATTATCTTTGCATAAATAAAA
>CBDUWQ010000129.1:0-11250 GCA_965370965.1 uncultured Bacteroidales bacterium | reverse complement strand
TGAATTTTCAAAATAAATATGATTCAGAATAGAAGCAGAGGTGCCATCTTTAAAACAGATATTGCCCAAAAAATCTGCACCCGAATTAAACTTAGGCCTTATTGTTATATAATTTGTCTCTGTTCCCATAGCATTAATATTACCATATACATAAAAACAGGCTTTATTGCTCATAATAATTTCAACACCCGGCTCAATATACATTGTGGCATTAGGTTTAATAATAACATTGCCATTTGAATAATAGGGCGACTCTGTTTGTCGTAATGTGTATTCCTCTGTTATTTCGTTAGGAATTATACTAATATCATCAATTACAAAGCGTGCGGTAATTTGTATTTTACTATTTAATGTAATTACAGTATCGTTATTTGAGCTACTAAATTCACCTTGCCAACCAATAAATTTATAGCCTATTTTAGGTATTGCTTTAAGCCTTATATCAATATCATGAAAATATAAACCTGCTGCAGTTGTGTCAGCAATCAAAATATCGTTAATATAAATAGAACCACTTTTTAATGGTAACGTTTTGGTTATTAAACTATCCATACCGGTTAAACCAAAACGACTCATAATGTGCTGCCTTTGGTATTCCGGTCTTTTACGGGCAAATTCACGCATTACTTCAACCTCAGATTCCCAATCGTCCATATCTTCAATTGGTTCGCCATAATAACTATATTCATAATCTCTCCACCTTTCAATGTGGTTTGGCATTTCATTATAGATATTATTCTGTAAACTATCAATCAAGTGCAGGGTTCTTGTGCTATTAAATACCGTATTTAACAATACCGCAAACCTTCCTACAAACTCATTTTTAAAATCGATATTTGCTAATAACCTTTTAAACAAATATGCCTGTGTCATAAATTCCATTGACCGCAATAAATTGTTGTGGTAATAATGACTACTCATATTATGGACATCCCAAATAAGACCATACGAAACATCGGTATCTAACATTATATATCGCCACTTTGAGTTATATGTATTTTCTTTCCACCATTGCATATTTGAACTGCCCCAATCAACATTATCTAAATATATCTCAGCTATTTGATAATCAATAAACTCATCAATATCAATTTTTGATTTAACAAATTCATAGTTTTTCGGGTCTTCCATTGATATATCTTTTATGTATTTCCACATAAACATAAAGTCCTCGTTGCTCCCCTCTAAAGCTGCGGGATTATTTTCACTCGGATACTCCAATATATTTATATTATTACGATTGACATTATGCAGGTTTTGTAAATAGTTTTTGTTTATTTTTTCGCGAATATTATATATGCCCCAATACTCTCCGTTAAGAAAAACCCTTGCTGGTTGGTATGCCTGACAATCAATATTAAGTTTGTTTATCACTATTGAGTGTGTTAACCCATCGCGAAACATTGTGAAAAAAGCATCGGGTGTGCCCGAATTTCTTAAGTAAATATCTTTAAAATCGGTTATTTCTCTGCTATTAAAAAATGGGTGCGATAAATAGCTATTGCCATATTTACCTTTTGCACTAATTGTAAAAGGCTTTTGAGGGGCTTTATATGATGCCTGACCTGATATTCTTAAATCTGTTAATTGGCTAATCTTCTGCTCATTGTCCCTTTCAAAGTATTCAAAATTTGTTGGTATTTTTATGCCCTTTAGGCTTTTAAGATAAATGCCAATACTACTGCCCCATAATGTTTCAGGAAATGCGGTTAGCGATATAGTGGGAATATTATTATTGTTTTCGTTAAAAAAATAGCTGTGTGTAATTATTTCGCTTGGTATAAACCCATTTTTATAAACCCTTGCCCTAACAATTGTTGTTGTATCAAAAATAATAGCCGAATTAAAAAGCAACGATTCACTATTTGGCATTGAGCAATCGGTAGTATATCGTATCTCTGCATTTTCTGTTGCAGATGATAGTTTGAGTATCACCGATATGTTAAAATACCCACCTTTTACAGAGAATATTGCTGCATCAGCATAGTTTGGAATAATTACATTGGGAGTATTATTTGGTGCTTCGGGGGTTGGTTCTCCAAAATAACACCAGGAATCTGCTCCATCTTGTTTTCGGCCCCACGACACATCGGTTGGTTGATAGCCAAAAACAACTGTATCAATCAATGTCCCTTGTTTATTATATAACCCAATTACTTCTCCTGCCCTACTAAGTTTAAAGTTGGCGTGTAACTTCTCAAAGTTATCTTCACTATTATCACAGCCATCTGCCCAAATTAATAAATGTGTTTTTGCAGGTAGGGTTAATGAATTTGGAAATTGCCATTTATTGGGTTCAGTTAAATCATCGGTAAGATACCAACCACCTATTGAAACCGCATAATCTCCTAAATTATATATCTCTATCCAATCGGAGTAATCATCATAATCTACAATATCGGGTAGTGTTATGGCATTTGAAGCCATAAATTCGTTTATACAAACTTGAGAAGATACAGGAGATAGAAATAATCCAAAAAAGAATAACAATAAAATCAGACGACAATGGTGATTCATATTAAATTATGGTATAATTATGATATTTAAGTAAAACACTTATTTATAGTATTTTCCCTTAAGTAAAATATGTTTTATATATCAATAAACCATAATAGCATAACTATTTCACCTTTAACAAAAAGCCAACGCGCGGCACATTTTCAATGGCTACGTTGGGGTTGGGCTTTAAGTATTTTCGTAATTTGGCAATAAATACATCTAAGCTTCGTCCGGCAAAATAGTCATTTTCACCCCAAATACTTTCCAATAATTTTTTGCGGCTTGTAATATTTCCAATATTTAAGCATAACAAATGCAGCACTTTGGTTTCTCGTTCGGTAAGCCGCTGGCTTGTTTTACCTATAACTAAAAGTTGATTTTCCGTATCAAATACAAAACTACCCAAATTTATTATTTTGTTTGGCAGGTGTATATTTTTTGTGTTGGCACGGTTTAAAACAGCATTAATCCGCCATAACAACTCATCTTCATCAAAGGGCTTTGTAATATAATCGTCGGCACCCAGTCCAAAACCCTTATGTTTATCGTCTTTTAAATTTTTAGCTGTCAAAAAAATGATTGGCATTTCGGGTTTGCTACCTCTTATTTTTTTTGCAAGCTCGTAACCATCCATTTTTGGTAGCATAATATCCAAAATACAAAAATCAAAGTTATGTTCTTTAAAGGCTTTTAACCCCGATTCGCCATCTCTATAAATTTTTACATCAAAACCTTCGGCTTCTAAAAACTCACGTGTTAAAAAACTTAAGTTTAAATCATCTTCAACTAATAATATTCGTGTTTTATTCATAATTAATTTAGTAAAACAGTAATTGGGGCTTTAATGTTTTTCGGCTAAGGGTATTTGAACAAAAAATGTTGTCCCTTCGCCTTTTTTGCTCTCTAACCAAATTTTGCCCTTGTGTAGTTTAACAACTTGCCCAACATATGAAAGTCCTAATCCAAAGCCTTTTACATTATGTATGTTACCAGTATCAACCCTACTAAATTCCTGAAATATTATTTTTTGATTGCTTTTATCGATGCCAATGCCATTATCGGAAAAAGCAATAATTAAACTGCTTTTTTTATTTATTACAGTAATATTTATTTCAGGCTGTTTTGTTGTGTATTTGCAGGCATTATCCAAAATATTGGTAATTATATTTGATAAATGAAAACAATCGGCATTTACCCATGTGTTTTTTGCTTCATTATTTATTGATAAGCTTCCATCTCGCTCCTCAATTCGCAAAGTAAACGAATCGGTTTGTTCAATTAGCAAATTGTAAATATCTAAAAGCTCGATATTCATTGGCATCTTGCCTTTTTGTAAACGCGAAATATCTAATAAATAGTTTATATGCCTATCGAGTTTATCGTTTTCTTGTTTTATAATTTTTGTATAAGTTGATGTTTTATCAGAACACCCCTTGGTTTTAATTATACGGCTATTGGCCAACCTGATAGACGATAGCGGTGTTTTAAACTCGTGCGTAAGGTTGTTTATAAAATTGCGTGTGTCGCTTGCCAATAACTGTTCTTGAATATAGTACCGGTAAATAAGCAGAAATGCCCCAATGGTAAGCAATATCAGAACAATACTTAAAATAAAAATCCATCCAATTTGCGCCATAATAAATTTATTGCGGTTGGGGAAAGTAACATGTAGCCAAATACTATCGCCATTGGTTGTTTCCATATTCGATTTTACAGTAAAACATTTATGCTTACCTTCAACCTTATCATCCATGGGGTGCGGATGGGGAGTAATGCTTAATTTAAATTCATAATTGATACAAATTTTACTAAATGCCAATTCAACTTTAATAAGCGAATCGATATAATTCCATTTGTCTGAGCTTATATCATGCTCGTTGCAACATGTAAATCCAACCTTGTCAAAACAACTTGTTACCTGCATGCAAACAGCATGTTGCTTGTTAATTTCAATTATTGATTTGTTAATTGCTGCAACTACCGAAAACTCAAACTGCTTTTCTTGATAAGTTGCAGCACGCAGCATCCAAACAAACTGAATAATAGTTAAACTTATCAGAAAAAAAACAACTAATAATATAAGGTTTCTAGTTTTATTTTTCATGCTTAAAATTTAGTAAAACATCAATTAATAATACAAAATAACACAAAAAACTGCGCACAAAAAACAGATTAACAAATTGTTAACAACAATATAACAAATGAATAACACAATATTATAAAGCTTAGCTATATTTTTGATGCATGTTTAATATTAAAATTTAAATAATGAAAAAATTAGCTTATGTTTTAGGATTCTTGTTTATGGCAGGAATGGGAATGACAACTTATGCATCGACAGTTGTTGTTGAAAATGATGTAAATATTACTGTTGTGAATCAAAACGATGATGAAAAACCATGCCCAAAAGGCTGCACTTGCGAAAAATGCACAAAAGCAAAAGCCGACTGCAAAGCCACCAAAGCCGATTGTAAAACTGCAAAAACCGACTGTAAAAGCCATGCCAAATGCGACAAGGCTGCAAAAAGTTGTTGCAAAAATTCAAAAAAAACTACTGAAAAAGCTACTACCCCCACCAAAAAGTAATATTGTTTTATTGCATGTTTTAAAGGCTATTACTAATGTAATGGCTTTTTTTTATTTGCAATAGCATTGGCTTTGAGCCGTACATATGCCAAAAACAATGACCCCTGCCCGATTAATCTAACCTGCTTTTTATTATATCCAATTTTCTTTCAATAGTTCGTTAAATTTTGAGACCTAACAGTTGTTAAAACTCCGAAAATATCGGAACAGGCTCTGTTAGACCTGATTATCAGTAATATATACAATTATTTACAAAAAGCACAGTATGTTGTATATTAGTAGTTTATAAATATTTAATGAGCTATTTTCTTTATAGCAACCTTTTTATTGTTATTTTAGTCTGCAATTAAATATTCAACCTATGAAAAAACTATTAATAGCAATCTTGCTTATAATAAGTTACACATTAAATGCCCAAATGGTACAAACTATTCGAGGTAAAGTTTTCGATAAAGAGAGCGAGTATCCGTTAATTGGAGTTAATGTAATTATTAAAGGCAGCGACCCAATTGTTGGAACCGCAACCGATTTAAATGGGGAGTTTAAACTTATAAAATTACCTGTAGGAAAATACACCTTAATATTAAGCTATTTGGGTTATAAAACCACACTTATTCGCGATTTGGAATTAACAACAGGCAAGCAAAAAGTTATTAGCATTGAACTGGAAGAACAGGCAATAACTACTGATGAGATAGTTGTAACAGGATATAGAAAAGGAGAAACACTGAATAAAATGGCATCGGTAAGTGCCCGCTCGTTTTCGGTAGATGAAACTGAGCGTTTTGCCGGTAGTTTGGGCGACCCTGCCCGTATGGCAGCAAATTTTGCAGGCGTATCGCGTGCCGGCGACGACAGAAATGACATTATTATACGAGGCAATTCGCCCATGGGCTTGCAATGGCGTTTAGAGGGGGTAAACATTGCCAACCCTAACCATTGGGGAGCATCTGGCTCAACAGGCGGTCCGGTTAGTATTTTGAACAATAACACATTATCAAATTCCGATTTTTTTACAGGGGCTTTCCCTGCTGAATTTGGAAATGCCATATCGGGGGTTTTTGATTTGCGAATGCGAAGTGGCAATAACCAAAAGCATGAATTTACCGGACAGGTGGGTTTTAATGGTTTTGAACTAATGGCCGAAGGACCATTCTCTAAGGACTACAATGGCTCATTTATGGTATCAGGCAGGTATTCGGTTATGGAGGTTATGGATGCAATGGGATTTGATGTTGCCGGCGGAGCAATACCTGAATACCATGACATTACTTTTAAAGTTGACCTGCCCACTAAAAATGCAGGTAAATTCTCCTTGTTTGGTTTAGGCGGACGAAGCTATATACAATTAATCAGTTCGGAAGAAGATGAAACAAACAAATATGGAGTATTAAACAGTACCGACACCTATAATGGTTCAGAATTATGGGTTTTGGGTGCCTCACATAAAATATTTTTTAATGAAAAATCATATTTGTATTCTACAATATCAATGTCAGGCACAAAGGTTTATACTAAAGTAGATTCAGCGTTTTTCACGACCATACCACCATCTAATGAAAACCAAGACACATTGTTTACAAAAACCACAAAGCTTTTTTATGGCGAAAAAAATAGTGAGGTTATTACTACCGCATCAACACGGTATGTTAATAAAATAAATAGTAAAAATACTATTACAGCCGGTTTAGGATTTGAACAGCATAATATTGAATATCAAGATAGTTTTTTGCGTGAGCTGTACGATAGGGAATTATATCAGCACATTACAAATGTTAATGAAGAAGGAATTTTAGTAGCTCAGGAATATGTACAGTGGCAACATAAATTCAACAATGTTTTAACCCTAAATACCGGACTATATGCCCAACAGTTTCTGCATAATAATTCAACAGCTGTTGAGCCAAGGGCAGGCCTAACCTACGAGCCCAAGCCTACGCATATATTTAGCTTGGGTTACGGTTTGCACAGCCGCTTGCAGCCAATGTTCTACTATTTTATTCAAACATACGATACCTTAAATAACACCTATAGTTTAACCAACAAAAACCTTGAGTTTACCAAAGCAAACCATCTGGTGTTAGGTTACGACCATATGTTTGGCAAAAATGTTCATATTAAAATAGAATCGTATTATCAATGGTTATACAATGTGCCTGTAACACAAAGGGCATCAAACTTTTCGATGCTTAATGAAGGCGCATCGTTTCACCTTAACAGGGTTGACAGCCTAATAAACACAGGAACAGGTAAAAACTATGGTATAGAATTTACATTGGAGAAATATTTGAATAATAACTGGTATTTTTTGTTTACCGAATCGCTGTTTGACTCATGGTACACAGGCAGCGATAATATTGAACGACATACTGCATTTGCTGCAAACTTTGCCACAAATATTTTAGGTGGGTACGAGTATAAATTTAATGATAAATTTGCCATTGACGTAAATGCAAAAATTACATGGAGCGGTGGCAAGCGAAACCCATATCTTGATGCACAAGCATCAATTGAAAAAGGTGAAGCCGTATATAATGATTCCAAAGCCTATTCGGTACGCGAAAAAGATTATTTTAGATTGGATTTGCGAATTGCGCTTAAAAACAATAGCAAAAAGTTTTACCAAGAGTGGGCTATAGATTTTACCAATTTAACAGACCATAAAAACGTATATTCACAAAACTATAATCACAATACAAATAGTGTTGAGTATATTTATCAGCAAGGTTTTTTTCCTATGTTTTTATATAGAATAAATTTTTAACCCCTCATTTTTTTAACCTTTTAACCTTACCTTCGTCTTTATACCAAACAAGCAAAATATTGAAAAAAGCTTTATATCAGGATATATTAGTTGAAAAATGCAAAAAGGGTAACCCAAAGGCTCAATACAATTTGTATCAGCAATATGTAAAACAAATGTATAATGTGGCTTACAGAATAACAGGGAACTCTTTTGAGGCTGAAGATGCCGTGCAAGAAGCTTTTATAAATGCGTTTCAAAAAATAAGCTCTTTTAAAGGCAAATCAACTTTTGGCGCATGGTTAAAGCAAATTGTAGTAAATAAATGTATCTCTAATAAAAGAAAAAAAAGGTACAGATTTGAATCAATTGAGGAGTTGGGCGAGCAAAAGGTTCTAATTGAAGAAGATGTAACTGTTGAAGAAAGAATTCCGATAAATAAAGTAAAAAAAGCCATCGAAAACTTACCCGATGGAGCCAGAGTGGTTTTTACGTTAAAAGCTATTGAAGAATATAAATACAATGAAATTTCTGAAATGTTAGGACTATCGGTTTCAAACTGCAAAGTGCAATACCACCGTAGCAAAAAACTGCTTAATGAGAATTTGAAAGGAATGATGAATGATTAAAATATTAGTTGCGAGTTACAGGTTGCAGATTATAGGTTACAAGTTATGTATTATTAGTGGTTTTAATCGTAATAAATAATTAAACAACAAAGACACAGAAGTGCACATAGAAAAAAATCTCAGCAGTTCTCAGTATTCTCAGCGGTTAAAATAAAAAGCATATGAAAATAGAAAACTACATACAAAAAAACAGAGATAAGCTTAATGCTCACGAACCTGATATAAATGGAATATGGAAGAATATTGAGCATGGTTTAAACAGCTCAAAAGTACGCCGTATGAATACTTTTAGGTGGATTGCCGCTTCAATACTTGTTTTTTTGGTGGTAGGCGCATTAATAAGACACGAGATTACAGTTCAAAAACAGATAACCAGTTTATCGCAAATAAGCAAAGAACTGGCTAAGCAAGAAAATGAATATCACTATAAAGTAAATCAAAAATGGACACAATATATTGAGATGAACGGAAATGCATCGCCAATTACACCAATACTAATAAAAGAGTTGCAAGAATTAGATACAATATATCAAAAAGGCCTAAATGATATAAAACAGAAAGGATACAACGAAAGGGCAGTTATAATACTGCTTGAGACTTACGAAAAGCGCTTACGGATAATTGAAAAATTAATTTACGAAAAGCAAAAACAGACTAATTATGAAAACAGAAACAAAAAAATTAAGATATAAAGGTTTTAAATATGCACCCAAATTGAGCTATTCTCGCTCACGACTGAGAAGATGTAAGGTTTTTACTTCACTTATTAAGTTAATACCAACATCTTCTATGTCGGGGTTGTCCCTAAGTAAAGTGCTATTTCGTTACACTAATACCACTCAACTTAGGTATGCAGCAATATTAGCAATTATTCAGTTAACATTACTTGTAAATGCAACAGGGCAACAAGTAGGTTCAAAACCTGAGTCTATTAATAAAATAGATAAAATTGATACCAAACAGAGAAAAACCACAGGCAAAGAGAGGGTAATTGAGAAGAAAATAGATATTGATTTCAGACCAGAGGTAAACATTAAGGTATATGACACCAAAACCGAGATATTGCCGGCGCGCGGAAATGAGATAGTAGCAAAAGTTATATTTACTGCAATTACAGAAAACAATGACGACCTAAAAGCCTTGGAGAACGCAATGATAAACAACCTTATTACTAAAACAGGCAATAAAGTTAGCATAAAGCTCGATTTTTATAAAACAATGAACTCAACCATATCGCCCATAAAATGGAAAACAGTTATAAAACTAAAAGATAATACAAAAATTAAACTATCGGAGTTTCAAATTAAAGAGATAAAAATATACGTACCGGCCGACCTTGATATGACTATAAATGCCAAATATTCAAAAGTTAATTTAAACTTCTCGGTAAACGGCAATTTAAAAATTAATGGCTACGATATAGTTATGAGTGCCAAAAGCATAAGTAATAAACTTAATGTTGATGCTAAGTACTCTAAATTTGAGTTTATAACAGCAGGCAATACGCAACTTGATTTATACGAATCAAAAATTAGAGTAAAACAACTAAATAATGTTAACGCTAATTCAAAATATTCGCACATTTATATTGGTGTTGCTAACACATTAAACTTAACAGGATACGAAGACAGGGTAAATATTGGAAATGTACCCAAAGTGCAAATTGTTGGCAAATACTGCGAGGTTGAAATTGAAAAAAATAGATATATTGATGCTAATTTATATGAGGGTAGCCTTAAAATTAATGACCCAAAAGAGGTAAAACTATCAGCAAAATATCTTGAAGCCGAATTTGGCAAACTTAATAAACTGAAAATTACAGATGGATACGAAACCGATTTGGAGATTTCTGAAATTGATACACTAATATCAGTAAACAGCAAATACAATAAATTTGATGTTGAGAAATTAAATTATTTGCTTAATATAGATGGATACGAAGATGATATAAAGCTTGGGCTGGTTTCGGGAGGTTTTAAAAAAATATGGGTGTCAGGTAAGTATATGGTTTTAAAAATGACTGTACCCAACAAAACTGCATATAAGTTTTATGGAAATATTCAGTATCCCGATTTAAGTATCAATAAATTGGATTACCGTATAGTTTACCACGACAAAGAAAGCTCGCGTTTAAAATTTGAGTATTATAAAGGACAGGAAAACCCAAAAAGCGAAATTAAAATTAATGGCTACGAAATGGATATTAAAATTAATCATTTAAAAAATAGCGTTCAATGAATTATAAACTATTTATTTTAGGATTACTATTTACCATAAGTTTAAAAGGATTTTCAGTTAATAAAAATGATACTATTTATGCTACAATTGACTTAAGGCAGGTAGATTCTTTAGGATTAAGTATTAATATTGGTGTACCGCCAGATTTAAATGGTATTATCAGTTATCAGTTCCCTAAATCTATACCCGGAATTTATGAGTACCTTAATAAAATTGAACCAATTATTAAATTATCATATAATAAAGAGAATGTAAAGTGTTATGAAAATTCTTTTAGAATCAATAGCAATTTATTTTCAAATGTTATTACTTATTCTGCAAAAAACACTATTAATAAGTTTCAAGGTATTTTTGCCGAAGATACTTACTTTTTAAAAGATTCTATATACATTTTAAATTGGCATTACCTTTTGGGATTCTTTCAAAACAATACAAAAAGACCATATAAAATAAAGATTATAAAAAGTGCTAAGCTTTTAGGAACAGGTTCGCTTTTGCAGAATAAAATTATAGAGGTGTTAACTTAGTTACAATTATTTTTATTATCTTTGCATA
>CBDUWQ010000128.1:0-11304 GCA_965370965.1 uncultured Bacteroidales bacterium | reverse complement strand
CCTGCCTTGTCGGCCAGACAGGTAATGAGATTAAAACTACATCGTTGATAATCAGCAGCTTATGCGCAAAAACAATCGTATCTAAATTAACTGACAGTCAACTACTTACAAGAATATAACGAACTGTTATGATTAAAGACTTATATTTTAAAAGATGGGAATTTATTACCTTAACGGCAGTGGATAGAGATATAAAAACTTGTAAACTGTTATCTAAGCCATTTACTGTTTTATTTAACAGATATTGACTGCATATTTTTTACCATTAATTTTTTATAGCTTAAAACTAAATATGTAATAGCCCCAAAAATCGAAGCAGTAATTAAGGCAACAGGGATACACCCTAAAACATATAACCAAAAATATGCTTTTGCTGTATGTAACGATATCTCATTTAATGCAGGCAAAACCTCAATATTACCAAGTATAAGTGCACCAACTTTTAAACTAAAATATATAAGTACCGGAAAAAGAGGTGTCATATTTACATATGAGCCAACAACAGCCAATGGTTTGTTAACTTTAAAAAATTGAGCCGAAGCTATTGCAGATATTGCTTGCATACCCCAAATAGGCATTACGCTGATAAACACACCAATAAATACTGCCATTGCTTTACTCAATGGAGTACCGTTTGCATCAAGAAACAACTTTTTGATGTTCTCTTTGGTGGCTTTTCGTCGTGTATATCTGTAATACTTTCTCATTTTAAAATGCAAAAATGGTTATTTTTTTTTAATTATTATATAAGTAAACGATAAAAAAACAAAAAAGTTGTCAAAACGTTGTTAATGTTTGACAACTTATAGTATAGTATTTATCAGTTTTAATTATGAGGTGATGTATAACAGTCTGCAAAAATCGTTTTAATACATTGATATTTAGCTTTTAATAATTGGTTTTTTAACTAAGTTATTGGTAACTCAATAATAAACTTAACACCCTCTTCAATATTTTCAACATAAATTTTGCCCTTATGCTCTTTAACCAAGTTATATGCAACTGTTAACCCCATGCCTGTACCTTTGTTAGGGTCTTTTGTTGTAAAAAATGGGTCAAATATTTTTTTAAGCTTTTCATTGGCAATATGGTTGCCTGTATTTGAAAAACATATTTGAACATAATTGGCATTGGAGCTTTTTAAAAGATTAGATGTTATGGTAATATTTTTCTTCTTTTTTGACTCTTTAACTGCATCAAGCGAATTTGAAAGAATATTTAAAAATATAACGTGAAGTTTATCAGGATAGCATTTAATATCGGGAATATCATTTAATTGTAATGATACATTAACATCAGAGTCTATTTTATAATTTACAAACTGCAATGTGCTTTCAATAATAGTATTTATTTGCAAGGAGTATAACTGCGAATCTTTTATTTGAACAAATGTGTTCAACCCATTAACTATTTTTACAATCCTTTTTACACCTTCATTAATCATTTCATACGGTTGGCTTATTTTATCTTTGTTTTGTCTATCCAAATTTTCCTCAAGCAACCGCAGCCCACCACTTATATAATTAAGCGGATTTTTAATTTCATGGGCAGCACCTCTTGCCAATATGCCTATTGATGCAAGTTTTTCGGAATGCAAAAGCTGTGTTTGAGTCTCTTTAAGTTTTTGTATTATGCTCTCCAATTCATGGTTTTTGTCGTACAACTCTTCTCTTTGGGCTGTAAGCTCTTCGTTAATAACTATTAACTCCTCCTTATGGTTTTTAAGGTCTGCATTTAATATATTTAGTTCTTTTATAGCATTTTGCTTAATTCTATTCGACTTTATAATAAGTATAATTATTACAATAAAGCTTGTAACTATAAAGGTTAGGAAAAACAACAGATACCATTGATTTTTCGACTTTAAGCTTACAATTTCATTCTCTTTCTTTAGTTTGCTAATTACCAGCTCCTTTTTCTCAAGCTCATAAGCTGTTTTAAAACCGGCCAATTTTTCATTATAGTCTTTAGTTTTAATACTGTCGCCATATTCCGATACTAACAGTAACGATTTAATTGCCGCATTTAGATTGCCGATAATTGAATCAAATTTATATTGAGTTTTATAGTACTCTTTTTTGGAGCTTAAACTACTACTTTGCCAAATATACAGTTTAGCACTATCTAATAATATTCTAGCTTGTGCAAAATTATTATTGTTATAATTAACAATTGCCAATGACTGGTATAAATTACCAGTTGAAAATGCCGGAAGATACTTAATATATTCATGTGCCTTAGTATAATAAGTTTGTGCTAATTCAAATTCATTATTATTTAAATAAAAATCTCCAACGTTTAAAAACGAAAGCCCTTTGCAATAATAATTACCAAGTTTTTCAGCTAATTTAAGAACCTTTTTTAAATATACATGTACAGAGTCAGAGTTGCCTATCTCTCCATGACATAAGCCTATATTGACCAATGCTGACAATAACCCCAAACTATCATTACTAGCTTTTGATACATTATAAACCTCTCTGTATATTTCAATAGCCAATTTATAATCTTTCGCAAACCAATGAACATTACCTATATTGTTTAAACACTTGTGCAAATTTTTTGAGCTTTTTTTATTAAGATAAATTGTCTTCGATTTTGTCAAATCAGTTAAAGCTCTATTGTACAGTCCTATAAAAGAATAACTTCTGCCCGAAATAAAATAACCCCCTGCCATACGCATTGAGTCGCCAACTATTTCGGCTATTTTTGCACCCTTTTCGGCATATAAAACTGCTTTTTGCAAATCGGTATTTAAATAGTATGTTGAAATATTATAAAGTAAATCAATTTGGATAGTATCAGTTTTAGTAACGTCAACCTGCTGTAAAAGGTAGTAAATATTGGTTTGACTGTAATTTACAGTTATACAAAAAAACGATAAAAATAGTATGTTTAGCTTTCTCTTCATATTTTAAAAAACAATTATTTTGCCTACTATTTAAGACGCTTGTTAAGTTATTTTGTTCTAACGTTTGGTATATAAACCTTTAACAGGAATTGTAAACAAGATTTACAATTCCTTTGTTTTTCACAAATAAATTTCTATTATAATTAATCCCTTGAATGACAAGATAGCAATTGTTTTTAAACCTATAATATTTGTATCAAAAAAATTGATAAAACTACCAAAATGGTAACTGTTAAGTGTCCATATTTTTATCATAAAATTATATCTTTGCAAAAAACAATAAATACATAAAGTTTAATAATATGAGCCATATTGATTTAAGCGAACAGGAGATTATACGCCGCAAATCGTTAGAAGAGTTGAGAAGTTTGGGAATTGAGCCTTACCCACAGGCTATGTATAATGTAAATACAACCACAAAAGATATACGCGAAGAGTTTGATGCTGAGAAAGGCAACTTTCAGGATATTTGTTTGGCAGGCCGTATTATGAGCAGGCGTATTATGGGAAAAGCATCGTTTATTGAACTTATGGACGAAAAGGGCAGAATACAGGTTTATTTTAACCGCGATGAGATTTGCCCCACCGATGATAAAACTATGTACAATACTGTTTTTAAAAAGTTATTGAATATTGGCGATTTTATTGGCATAAAAGGACATGCTTTTGTAACCCAAGTAGGCGAAAAATCGGTGTTTGTAAAAGAGTTTACTGTACTTAGCAAGTCGCTAAGGGTTTTACCAATTGTAAAAGAGAAAGACGGTAAAACCTACGATGCCTTTACCGACCCTGAACAACGCTATCGCCAGCGTTATGTCGATATGGTTGTAAACCCCCATGTAAGAGAGGTGTTTTTAAAGCGTGCAAAAATTATTAATACCATGCGCAGTATGTTTAACGAGCGCGGTTATGTTGAGGTTGAAACACCGATTTTACAGCCAATACCGGGTGGAGCGGCAGCACGTCCGTTTATTACACACCACAACGCACTTAATATGCCTTTGTATTTACGCGTTGCCAACGAGCTGTATTTAAAACGATTAATTGTAGGTGGCTTTAACGGAGTTTACGAGTTTTCTAAAGATTTTCGTAACGAAGGAATGGATCGTACCCACAACCCCGAGTTTACCGTAATGGAGATTTATGTGGCATATAAAGACTATAATTGGATGATGGAGTTTACCGAAGAGATGCTTGAGAAAGTTGCCATTACACTACACGGAACCACTAAAGTTATGATTGGTGATAAGGAAATTGATTTTAAAGCACCATACCGCCGCTTAACAATGATAGACGCTATTAAGGAGCATACAGGTATTGATATTACCGGAATGGATGAGAACCAATTGCGAAAGGTTTGTAACGAAATAAATATTGAAGTTGACGAAACATTTGGCGTAGGAAAAATGATTGATGAAATATTTGGCGAAAAATGTGAACACCACATGATTCAACCAACCTATATTACCGATTACCCAATTGAAATGTCGCCCCTATGTAAAAAGCACCGCAACAACCCCGAACTTACCGAAAGGTTTGAGCTAATGGTTAACGGCAAAGAGCTTTGCAACGCATATACCGAGCTTAACGACCCCATTGACCAACTGGAACGTTTTCAGCAACAATTAAAACTGTCGGAAAAAGGCGATGATGAGGCTATGTTTATTGATATGGATTTTGTGCGCGCATTAGAGTACGGTATGCCCCCAACATCGGGTATGGGAATAGGTATTGACCGCCTTACTATGTTTATGACAGGACAAGATTCTATTCAAGATGTACTGTTTTTTCCGCAAATGAGACCCGAGAAAAAAGCCAAGGTAGATGGCCCAGAAGATTTTATTAAAATTGGCGTGCCCGAAAACTGGGCAGAGCATATTATAAAAGCCGGATATAAATCGGTAGCACAACTAAAAGAGGATAAACACACACAAATACATCAAAAACTAAACGGATTCAGAAAAAAGAACAAACTCAATATTCCTGCTCTGCAATTGGCTGAAGTTGAAAAATGGGTAAATTGATAGTGCTTTGTTTTAATTGAAGTTATTTAACTTGCATCCCCTGTACAAAGTGCGGGGTATGCAGTTAAACCCTAAGGTAACCCCAATATTATAGACCGGCTATTTTTTTATTTCTTAAAAAAACGAGTAGCCACCAATAGTGCATATCCAAACAGTAATAGTTCAAAACTATATTTTGATACTCCTTTTATTACTACTATATCATATTCTCCTAAAATTCCGATAGCACCTGATACTAATGCAGTAATCCAAATAATTTTTGAAAGATTTACCTTATTCATAATACTTTATTTTTAAGTTTAAATAATGGAAAGATAATCGAAATGACTGAAATTTCAAAAAAAACACTTTTACCTAAATTTGATATCGGATAAAAATAGATAAGTAACAAAGTAATTTTTACGAATTAAAAACTATCTTTGATATTAAGCAGTAAATTAAACAGAACTATGAGGCATCAAAAAATTACAAGCAAACAATACTTTAAAACGGCTAAGATTATACACAGTGCTATTATTGGAGGAGCAATAGTTTTTTTGTTTGTGGCATCGTTTTTAATGTGGGGGCAACAGCTTGAAACCGGATATAATGATGAATCAAATATGTTTTATATAATAGTAGGGATATTTGGTTTATTGGCACTGTTTGGAGGCGACTTTATTTTTAAAAACCAGCTTAAAAAAGCAAAAATGCACCCTGCCCTTTCTCAAAAAATGATAAGTTACCAAAAAGCCAATATCATAAAATATGCCCCAATTGAAGGAGTATCACTATTTTCAACAGTAGCTGCACTGCTAACTCTATCGGTTTGGTTTTTAGTAATTGCAGGAGTTTTGATATTGGTATTGACATCACAACACCCAACAGTTGATAAGGCTATTAAAGAGTTAGACCTAAATATTGACGAGCAAAAACAGGTACGCACCCCCGATGCCTATATATCAGAATCAATGGATAATCAATAACAGTATTAGTTTTGGATACATTCTATTACCACAAAATCAATAATCTCTTGTTCATTTTTCGACACATCTATTTTATAGCCTTTTTATTGCTGCTTTTAATATTGCCTAATTGTACCTTTTCGCAAGATAACCCTTACAAAATAGATAAATACCCCTTTATTAATTACAAAACAAATAGTTTTACTATTAACGATACAATACCTTACAACCTGCTTTTTAATAAGCTTACACAAATTGCATTTAAGGGCAAGGGTAAGGTACGTATTGTCCATATTGGTGATTCACATTTGCAAGCCGATTTTTTATCGGGCAATTTCCGCCGTAAGCTGCAAACCTTTTTTTTGGGGACAATGGGCGGCAGGGGCTTTGTGTTTCCGTACAAGGTGGCAAAAACCAACAACCCGCTTAATTATAAAGTAGCATGGCAGGGCGAATGGCAAAGCTGCCGAAATGTTGAAAAAGAAAAACAATGCAAACTCGGCCTTTCAGGAATATCGGTTACAACCACCAATAAAAATTCATCAATAACAATAAAAATAGCCGACCCAAAACTAACGGGTTACGATTTTGACAGGCTAATGGTATTTCATGAATTTGGAGAACAGGCTTTTGAACCTGCCCTGAACAAAACAAACTTGGTAAAAACAACAGTTTTCCCCAATAAGGGTTATACACTTTTTGAGTTTAAAAAAAGTATGGAATCAGTAACACTTAACCTCAAAAAAACCAATACGTTGCAAAACAGCTTTAGCCTATACGGTTTTAATTTTGACAGTAACGATGCAGGCATTATTTACCATACAATTGGGGTTAACGGCGCACAAGTTGAATCGTATTTGCGATGCCAATATTTTGTGCAGCATTTAGCAGCCTTACAACCCGACTGGGTTATTGTGTCGTTAGGCACAAATGATGCTTATACAGATGCTTTTGACACATTGGCTTTTAAAAACCACTTAAACAGCATTATAGGTTTTATTAAGCAAGCAGCACCACATGCAGCTGTTTTGTTTACCACGCCCGGCGACCACCGCATAGGCAAAGTACATATTAATGACAATGTACAGGTTGCATCAAATATTATAATAAAAACAGCAAACAGACACAAACTGAGCTATTGGAATTTTAACCAAATTATGGGAGGCAAAGGCTCTATAAACAATTGGCACTATGCTGGGTTAGCACACACCGATTACCTGCACTATTCACGTAAGGGATACGAATATCAGGCACAACTGCTTTTTAATGCGTTTTTAAAATCGTACGATGGCTTTTTGGAAAAACAGATATTGCTGCAAAAATAAATGTATTTTAGTAATGAAAATTTAATGTCTATAAAACTAAATAAGAAGATGCCACAAAAAAATTTATACGTTAAAGCAAAAACAACATTGAATTAAAAACACTAAGTATTACATAAATTGACCGACTGGCTACTATATAATCCGCAAAAACCACTTCTATTTACACGCCCTGCATTTTGGGTGTTTTTACTAATTGTATATGCTGTTTTTTCAATAATTTATAAAAAAACCTTTTGGCGAAACACATGGCTTTTTGTTGTAAGCATCTTCTTTTACTACAAATCAAGCGGACTGTTTTTTTCTCTTATCCTGTTTTCGGTGGCAGTCAATTTTTTTATTGGCAACCGGCTGTATAAGGCACAAACAGCAAATAAAAAAAAATTATGGGTAGCATTGGCGGTAGCTTACAATTTAATGTGGCTTGTATATTTTAAATACACTTACTTTTTTGCCGGACTGTTCAATAATTGGTTTGGATTTGATATTGAAGTGCACAACTGGCTTTTAACAGGAGTTAACCAATTTACCGGAAGCAATTTTGAGGCCTCAAAAATATTGCTGCCCGTAGGTATATCATTTTACACCTTTCAAATAATAAGCTACATTGTCGATTTGTACCACAAAAAGGTAAAACCCATAAAAAACATGATAGATTTTGGGTTTTACGTATCGTTTTTTCCGCAGCTTGTGGCAGGACCAATTGTGCGGGCAGCATCGTTTGTGCCACAAATGTATTCGGGCTATAAGGTGCATAAAGACGAAGCTGCACAAGCCCTGTTCCTTATTTTAAACGGACTTATCAAAAAAGTAGTAATTGCCGATTATATTGCTCTGAATTTTGTTGACCGTGTTTTTGACAGCCCACTAAGCTATTCGGGTTTAGAAAATTTATTGGCCGTTTACGGTTATTCTATCCAAATTTACTGCGATTTTTCGGGTTATACCGATATTGCAATTGGGTTGGCTTTATGGATGGGCTTTAGGCTGCCGCTAAATTTTAACTCACCTTACAAAGCGGCAAATATTACCGATTTTTGGCGGCGTTGGCATATATCGCTCTCATCGTGGTTAAAAGATTACCTGTACATTCCGTTGGGCGGAAACCGAAAAGGCAAAGCACGCACTTACATAAATTTAATGGTAACAATGCTGCTGGGCGGGCTTTGGCACGGCGCCAACCTGCGGTTTGTAATTTGGGGAGCCCTACATGGCATCTACCTCGCAGCTCATAAACTGTGGCTTACCATTTTTCCAAAGCAAAATGGCAAATACAGGGCACTAAGGGTAATTATTACATTTCATTTAGTATCACTTACGTGGATGGTGTTTAGAGCAAAAAGCATGTTGGCAGTAAACAATATGTTTACACAGATACTACACAATTTTAAAGGCGCTTTTATATTTGAAATTATAAGCGGTTACCGCATGGTACTGGGTTTAATTGCGTTGGCTTTTATTGTTCACTGGTTGCCCATTGGCTGGAAAAACTGGTATAAAGGCAAATTTGTTGATATGCCCGTATATTTAAAAATTGCTGTTACTTTAATAACTATTTTTATGCTTGTTCAATTTTCATCGGCAGATTTACAACCTTTTATATATTTTCAGTTTTAATTTTTACTGCATATTTTGTTTTACTACCATGAATTTAATGGAATAATTTACCCATTAAAATAAACTCACTACCGTTTTAACCATTTGCCATAAGCCACCTTTTTTAACCGCTGTGAGCGCTGAGGTACGCTGAGGTACGCTGAGGTACGCTGAGGTACGCTGAGGTTTTTGTCTTGCTATCTGAGTAACACTAACCACTTTTTAATATTTGTGATACAACGGATAACTGTAAAAGAGTAATAAACAGAATTAACGATAGGGTTTTCATAATTTTGAATTTAAGGGTGCTTAATAGGTATTATATCTTTGCATTACACCAATTAAACACCCTTTTTTTCATTAGCTTATTCTGCTTTTATGGTTATTGTGTGCATAATACTTGCAGCGTAAATATTATTTTCTATTAATGAATCATTATAGTATAACTCACTGATAAAATAACTATTATTACCCTTGGTAAATTTTGCAAATAAAGTATCAGTTGTAATATTCCCCAATTTTAAGAATGTATAACCGTTCTTGTTTTCAAGATTTTCATAAAGCCATATGTCAAAAACATTCATGCCATTTAATGTATCAATAAAATTTAGTCTAGAAGAACTATCTTTTGCATATGCTTTAAAATCTGACAATTCTAAATGGTTTGAAGTGTTTTTACTAAAAATATCATTCCCATTTTGATTTATAAAAATAAATTCTGCTCCTTTCCAAACATGTGTAGATTCTTTTTCACAACTAAATAATAATGTTATAAATACTAATATTAAAATATATCTCATAATTATAAAATTTTAGGGGTGAATATTAATTATCATTTCCTTATTCCACTTAAAATCATAATCTGAATTTATTGGATGAGTTAAGTTATTGCTAAAATACCATATATTTTGAAAAATGTCACCATGCCCCCAATTCATATGCAAATAACATCTGTAATTACGTGTTTCATAACTAATAAGAGGAACACCCCCACCTGTTGTAAAAGTTACTTTAAAGTTATCATACTCTTCCCATAAACCATCACATACCCATGCATGACCATCTTTATACCAATAAGTATTCAAAATATTTATTCTGGTTGCATTTCCCCGAAGATAGACAGGATATCCCCACATTAGATTGTTTTTAATATCATCTATATGAAAATCATCTAATTTTATTGAGCCACTATATCCATAATCTTCATAAAAAACCTTTTTAGCTTTATTTCTATTAGCACTGGAACTTTCACAATCATAATCTGTATTAAGATCGGTTCCTATATCCTTAATTAAATTAGCAACTGTATATGCACTTGTTGTTGTTGAATAATATGGATATCTATTTAATAAAATATCCCAATTATATCTATTAGGGTACTCCCAATACTTCATTATTTGAGACATTGCAATTGAAACACAACCTGCTGGAGTATGTTTATTGTTATTGCTACAAATTGGGGTATATAAGTTATAAGGTAAACGTTGATGCCAGTGTGTTTCCAATATGCAATCGTCATAAATATCTTTAGAGTGTCCAAGATATGTATAATAACACTCATCGGGGTCAATAATTTTTGTATTTTTTAATTTCGGAAGATTGGTCTGCCATTCAAACATTACATCGTTTGCTTTTTGTAATACGGTATCATTCTCTATTTCATAATTAAGAAGGATGGTTTCAGAAACCCATTCTTTCATGCCTACTGGTAATTGTTCAAAATCGGTGTATCCAAATGTACTGTTTTCAGAAAATGCCAATACCGGTATATTTTTCAAATTGTCTGACATTAACACAAAACCATACGGCTCAAATTGAACAACAAAAAGCTTACGATTATTAATTGGCAATTTAAAGTCAGTAGTTTTAGTTACAGATAATGTTGATTTTAATTTACTGTGTTTATTCATAAAATTAGTAGCAAATGCAGTTGCCATTTCTTTTGAAACTCTAAAGTTATCAATTTTTTTTTGTTCGATACTATTAGTACTATTACTATCAGAAAAAGAATCACTTTTTTCACAAGAAATTGACAGCATTGCTGTTATAAAAATAATAAATAGAATTTTTAAATTATTTTAAGCAGGCTTATACCTGCTTAATTATTTTTTGCCCTATTGGGCAATTACTATTAATACCGGTTAACCGCATTGCAGTTAACCCAAAAGCTAAAGCACCTATGTTGGTTTGCATACTTATTGCAAATTGGGTACTTTTGTTGTACAAAGGGCAATGGTGGCAACACCATTGTTGGTCTCAAACGGTGTGTGTGGTTCTTTTTGGGCTGCTTACAGGTTGTTTTGCTCGTAACATAACAACCTTATGGTCATACTGTTTGAGACTTTTTTTTGTTTGCAAACAACCCTAAACAATAAATTTGTTTTGCATATGTTTTTTGGTTTTTATGTTTGTTTGTTGTAGTTAAAAAAATTATAGTTGTCAAATGCAATAGCTAACCTGAATTATGCAAGAATTCATCACAACTTCAATTAATACTCTGATTATCA
>CBDUWQ010000127.1:0-11435 GCA_965370965.1 uncultured Bacteroidales bacterium | reverse complement strand
GCGATAGTATTGAATATAAGAATATTATAGTTGTATCTAAATAAACACCTCTAATTATTTATTTGTTTTTATGCATAATACAGGCTATAAATTGTTTCTCTTTATTATCTGCATGTTTGTTTAAAACATCACAAAAGATAATTGGTTACAAATAAATACCCTAAACAAACTCTGCTATTAAAACATCAAGATTATATTTAATATTAAACTTACTTTTTATACTGTCTGAAATACTTTTGAAAGTAATATTTTTGAAACCGTCAAGTACCTCGTGCAAAATATCTTTATCAATATTCCATAAATTACAATAATTGTTTAACCAGTCTGTTTTATATTGTTCCATAATTATAACTTAGTTTCCAATATTAACACTAAATAGGTTGCAAATTAAAATTAACACTTACCCCTAATGCCGATGCAATTTTATTGATAGTTGCCAATGTCAAGTTAAATTTGCCGTTCTCAATTTTTGATATTTGCCCCTTTTCTAATCCAATACTTTTAGCAAGTTCGGTTTGTGTCAGGTGTTTTTGTTTGCGAAATTCTTTAAACTTAAATGCCAATACATCTGCCTTTAGTTCATTTTCAAACTTAGTACGTTCAAGTGTTCCCTGTTGCCCTACTAGTTCGTTTAATAGTTCGTTATGTGATACTGTTTTCATAATTCTAAATATTTAATACGCATCCGTTTTGCTTTCTCTATCTTTTTTTTTAGTTAGTGTGAATACTTTTCCAATACCATACAAAAAAATATTGAAGCAATATTTATAACAAATAATAGGTTTTAGGACAAATACTAAATAACAGAATCAGAAAACAAGGAATGTTCGCCATACTCCACATATCCTAATTGATTGGTTAACAGTTTTGTCTTGTTAATATAAAACGGTTTTTGATTAAAATGATTATGCCCATATATCCAATAGTCAGGTAAATACTCTTCAATCAAGTTGAATAACTCAACAGCAAATGCTTCGTTTAAAACATCTCCTTTATACTTTTCTGGATAATTTAATAAAGTGGGGACATGATGTGTTACAACAACAGTTGTTTTTGCTTTTGTCTTTTTTGTAAAGGCTTCTTTTAAAAAATAAAGGCTTTCAACGTGCAATTTATTATAATCAGCCGGAGTAAAACTACCGGTTGCCTTTTTAATTACATGAAAATCTGATAATTGTTGTGCAATAATCCATCGGTTAACCTCCAATAATTTTGACCATAATGTTGTAAAAAGAAATCGAATTCCATCTAATTCGATATTTTGATTGTTAACAAGAAAAATATTTTTACGGATATCCTTACAAAAGCTTCCGGAATATTGATTGATGTCTGAAAAATAATACTCATGGTTTCCCGGTATCCAATAAACATATTTAAATCGTTTTGATAGATCATCAAAAAACCAATCAAACTTATCTAATACTGCAAAAGGAACAATATCGCCGTTCAAAATCAATACGTTACCAATCTCCTTAATAGGATTACGTTTAAGAAAAGATGCATTTGCCGGAAACTCTATATGGAGATCGGAGCAATATTGGATTTTAAGCATCCCCAAACATACAACAATTGTCTGCCAAGCTTATTTTATATGCATATAAAATTCATTAATAATTTGCTCCCCACAATATAAAATATACATTTGCTGACAATCTTTTTTTAATATTAAAAACCCCTTTTATGAAGAAGTTAAAAAAATTTATAATAGTATTATTTGTTATGTGCATGGTTGGAAACCTACAGGCACAAAAACTTGGTTATTTTGGCAGTTCGGTATCACAAAAAGTTGGCCCAAAAACAGTAAGAGTCCCTTATACCGATATTGTTACTTATTTAGGCTACGCAGCTGTAGGCACCGAAGATGAGATTAAGGATGGCAAGAAGTATTACTATATTTATTTATGGATTCCTGTTATAGCTCCCGAATTGGGTGTTAGAATGATGTCTCCTGCCGGAAGTTCAAAGTCTAATAATATTATTGAATCAGAAGATTATACCAATAACAAAAATTCTAAAGACTATTTTGACACCTATATTACTTTAGAAAGATCATCGATTGTTACAAAAAGTGGCATAACAAAAGAGGGTATTGACAAGGCAGTATGGTATAAGCTTGCAAGTAATGATGATAGCAGCGAAATGCCAAAAAACCCTGGCAGAAAGAGGCATAATTCATTGTTAAGGTATGAAAGCCATATTACCGACCCACTTAAAGCTTTAACGGTAGGTTTATATCGTATCGGGTTTACGTCATTTAAAAAAGGCGAAGTAAAAGGGACATTTTTAGCTGATGTTGCTTCTCCAATAAAATTAGAAGGTGTTGCTATGGGCAGAACTATTGATGAACTTCATAAGCAAATTAATAAATAGTGAAAAAAAACATCATGAACTTTAAAACTTTTGTATTTAGCCCTTTTCAAGAAAATACATTTGTACTGTATGACGAAACAGGCGAATGTGTGGTAATTGATCCGGGCAATTTTTCCCCTAATGAAAATGAGGAGTTGGATATATTTTTTAAAGACAACAACCTCAAATTAGTGCATATAATAAATACCCATAACCATTTAGACCATATTTTTGGTGCCAGATACCTTGTTGATAAATATGGAGTTGATATTGCTTGTCATAAAGAAGAGCTTTTTTGGATTGATGGGTTTAAGGATGCTTGCAGCGGATATGGTTTAAATGTTGATTACGATATACCACAGCCTAGTAAACTTATTGCCGATGGCGATATTATTTCGTTTGGCAACACCGAGCTTCAGGCAATTCATGTACCCGGACATTCGGCAGGCAGTTTGGCATTTTATAATAAAAAAGAAGCAATGCTATTTTGTGGCGATGTTCTGTTTCAGGGTAGCATTGGCAGGCATGATTTGCCTGGTGGCAATTACCAACAATTAATTACAGGTATTCGCCAAAAGCTTTTTGTACTGCCCATTGAAACAAGGGTTTTTCCCGGTCATGGACCCGAAACAAGTATAGGTGAAGAAAAAAGGACAAACCCCTTTTTTAATTAGCCCCTGCCCATAAAGTCAGCTTTATTATTGACGGAATAACTAAGGGTTTAGCGTTCTAAGCAGAAAAGTTGAGTTGAAAATGAAATTATGATTGGAACAATATTGAGAATTTGTTTAATTTATAGACAACCTCTAATTAGCTGTAGTAACAATTAGTATCCCCACAAGAAAACCAAAACCCGCTCCAATAAAGCTCTCTTTAATGCGTTTCTTTTTAATGCCCTCTTGGTAGCCCATTAAATAATGCTCATTACTAGCTTTTACAGGAAATTTTTGTTGCAATTTATCTGCCTTTGGTGTGGTTGCTCCCGCAATTGCCATATAAGTTACTGGCACAAGTACCCCAACCGGAATAGGCATACTGCTATTTCCTAATTTTATTTCGGGCTGAGGAATTAATGCCCCTGCCAAACCCGATAATACACCTCCCATACCAATTAGTGGAGATATTATTGCATTACGCGCATCGCCAATACCAATTACATATTGTTTCATCTGTTCAGGAGTCAATATCTCTCCAAATTCAACATTTTGGGTATATAAAACAGTCTCTTTCCCATTACTTTCTACAACAGAAAAAACATCTTCAAGATACTTGCTTTTCTCTTTTCCGGCAACGGTTTTATAAACAATCTTACCATCGTAATATTCGGTAATATCTAATGCGTAGCTACTTATAGTAATTTTTTTACCATTACGCAGCCATAAGGTCGATTCTTGCGACATACAATCTATTACAGTTGTTAATAACACTATCAATAAAAAAAGTTTGCGTATCATAATACTTTTAGGATTAGAATCGAACCTGAATGAATTATTTTTTGTTTTGAGTCCAAAGCTATAAAATAAAACCCATTTGAGTGCAAAGCATTAAACTGTTTTTTGTGGTAATCTGAGAATAATCACGTTTTGTCTTGCTCTCAAACATTAATTTAATTTTCGATTTTTTAAAATAAACAGCAGTAATTTTTTATTTTTGAACTTTATTTCACTAAATATCATTATAAAAAAATATAAATTATGTCTTCAAATAATTTTCTTTCACGCCATATTGGGCCAAACGCCACCGATATAGATAGTATGTTATCAAAAATTGGTGTATCTTCTATTGATGAACTAATAGATCAGACAATTCCTTCAGATATTAGGTTAAAAGAGCCTTTAAAACTTTCTGAACCATTGTCGGAATACGAGTATTTAAACTACATTAAGGAGTTAGCTTCAAAAAATATAATCCATAAATCATACATTGGGCAAGGCTATTACAATACCATAACGCCATCGGTAATTTTGCGCAATATTTTTGAAAATCCGGTTTGGTACACATCATATACACCTTATCAGGCCGAAATATCACAAGGCAGGTTAGAGGCACTATTAAATTACCAAACCATGGTAATGAGTTTAACAGGAATGGAAATAGCAAATTCATCGTTACTTGACGAGGCTACCGCTGCCGCCGAATCTATAATTATGATGTTTAATAAACGCAACCGCTCGTTTGTTAAAAACGAAGGCAATATATTATTTGTTGACGAAAAGATTTTTCCGCAAACCCTTGATGTTTTGCTTACAAGATCCGAACCGCTAGGTATTGAGATAAAAACAGGCAGCTACAAAACCTTTGAATTTACCGATAAGGTTTTTGGTGCTTTAATACAGTACCCAAACTCTGATGGTTCCATTGAAAATTATAAAGAGTTTGTAGAGAAGGCACATGCCAACAAAAGCATGGTATCGGTAATTGCCGATTTAATGAGCCTTGCCATTTTGGTTCCCCCGGGCGAATGGGATGCCGACATTGTTTGTGGCACAACCCAACGATTTGGAATACCTATGGGATACGGTGGTCCTCATGCAGCATATTTTGCCACAACCGACAAATTAAAACGGAGCATGCCGGGTAGAATTATTGGCATATCAATTGACCGTTGTGGCAATAAAGCATTGCGCATGGCTCTGCAAACACGCGAGCAGCACATTAAACGCGAGCGCGCCACATCAAACATATGTACCGCACAAGCACTGTTGGCTACCATGGCCGGCATGTATGGAGCCTATCATGGCTCACAAGGCATAAAAAATATAGCCCACCGCATACATAATCTAACCGGATTGCTTAGCAACGGATTAAATGATATTGGCATAGTTCAGCAAAATAAAGATTTCTTTGATACACTTCGTGTTACATTACCAAATTCTAATGCTAAGAAAGTATTGGAATCAGGGTACAACAAAAAAATAAACTTCCTTTATATTGATGCAGATACCATTGGAATTAGTTTAGACGAAACTACTACTGTTAATGATATAAACACTATTTTAGAGATTATTGCAACCTCTTACAGTAAAAAGCATGTAACGTTAAAAGAGAATAGTGAGCTTGTGTTTTTTGATGAGTTATTTATGCGTAATACACCAATTCTTGAAGAAAAGGTGTTTCAGATGTATCATTCAGAAACAGAAATGATGCGCTATATGAAAAGATTGGAGCGCAAGGATATTTCATTAACACATTCTATGATATCATTGGGTTCGTGTACCATGAAATTGAATCCTGCCACAAGTATGCTACCGTTAAGTTGGCCCGAAATGGGCAATATTCATCCATTTGTGCCAAAAAACCAAGCTCAAGGCTATCAAATTATTATTGATGAATTAGAGCGTGATTTAGCTGAGATTACCGGATTTGCAGCAGTATCGGTACAGCCCAACTCGGGTGCAGCGGGTGAATATGCCGGATTAATGGTAATTCGCGAATACCATAAATCAAAAGGTAATGAACACAGAAATATTGTGCTAATTCCGGCATCGGCACACGGCACTAACCCTGCCAGTGCTGTTATGGCAGGTGGTAAGGTAGTTGTAATTAACTGCGATGAAAAGGGCAATGTTGATATTAACGACCTTAAAGCAAAAGCTGAAGAGCATAAAGAAAACCTACACTCATTTATGATTACCTACCCATCGACACATGGAGTATTTGAGGTTGAAATTCGTAAAATGATGGATATTATCCATGAAAATGGAGGACAAATTTATATGGATGGTGCAAATATGAATGCCCAGGTTGGGCTAACTAGCCCCGGTATTATTGGTGCCGATGTTTGCCATCTTAATTTACATAAAACATTTGCAATACCACATGGCGGTGGTGGTCCGGGCGTTGGTCCAATTGGTGTTGCCGAGCACTTAAAACCATTTTTGCCATCGCACCCAATTGTTAAAACGGGCGGACAGAATGGTATTAAAGCTGTATCAGCATCTCCTTATGGAAGCGCGTTTGTATTGCCTATTACACATGCTTATATAAAAATGTTAGGTAGCAAAGGACTTACCGAATCAACAAAAATAGCAATATTAAATGCCAACTACCTTGCCGAAGGAATTAAAGAGCATTATGATATTTTATATTCGGGAGCCAATGGCAGAGTAGGTCATGAAATGATTGTTGACTGCCGCCATTTCCGTCAAGAATATGGAGTTGAAACTGTTGATGTGGCAAAACGACTTATGGATTATGGCTATCATGCACCAACACTTTCATTTCCTGTTCACGAAACATTAATGGTTGAGCCTACCGAAAGCGAAAACAAAGAGGAGTTAGATCGTTTTATTGAAGCAATGGCATCAATTATGGAAGAAATTACCGAAATAAAAAACGGTAGTGCCGATGCCAATGATAACCTGTTAAAAAATGCCCCGCATACTGCAATTGAGTGTGTCGATGATAATTGGGATCATACATATAGCAGGCTAAGGGCAGCATATCCATTAGATTGGTCAAGTCAAAATAAATTTTGGCCTGCAATAAACCGGGTTGATGAAGGATATGGTGACCGAAATTTGGTTTGTACTTGCGCACCAATTTCAGAATACTAAAATCATAAATGTTATTATCATAATATATTTGTTAAGCCTGAATAATTATTCAGGCTTTTTTTTTATTATCTGTAACCTATATAGATTTTTGTAGTCAAACATTTCGAAAAACCAAAATAATTAAATTATCATTATGAAAAAAAAATCTTTACAAACTGTGCTAACAATTGTATTCCTTACAATATTTATAGCAATTTCTAACGCTCAAGGATTAAAACATCTTGAACAGTATAAATTAAATAATGGATTAACCATTATTTTAAATGAAGACCCCACCAGAGCCGAGGTTTTTGGTTATATGGTATGTAAAGCCGGAGGAAAAGATGACCCGGCAGACGCAACAGGAATGGCTCATTATATGGAACACATGCTATTTAAAGGCACCTCGCAATTAGGAACAACTGATTGGGATAAAGAAAAGATTCATATTGACACAATTTTTGCTCTATATGACGAGTTAGGTAAAACTACTGATGAAGACCAAAGAAAAACTATTCAATTAAAAATTAACAAGCAATCAATTGAGGCTAATAATTTTGCTATTCCGAATGAATTTGCAAACGTTGTGAAAAAAATGGGTGGAACCGGATTAAATGCCAATACATCGCCTGATCGTACAGTTTTTTTTAATACGTTCCCTCCCAACCAAATTGAACCTTGGTTAGAGCTTTATGCCCATAGAATTAAAGATGCTGTTTTTCGTGGATTTCAATCGGAATTGGAAGTTGTTTATGAAGAGAAAAATATGTATGCTGACATGTTCATTATGAATATGATACAAGAATTTCAAAAAAACTTCTTTAAATCGCATCCATACGGGCAACAATCATTGATTGGAACTAATGATGATTTAAAAAACCCATCGTTAACAAAAATGTACGACTTCTATAATACATGGTATGTTCCAAATAACATGGCATTAGTCCTTTCAGGCGATTTTAACAGCGAACAGGTTAAACCTATGGTTGAGGCAGCATTTGGCAGTTGGACAAAAAAAGAAACTCCAAAAAGAAAAACATGGGACGAAAAACCGCTTAATGGTCGCGAACTGGTTGAAGTTAAAATGTCGCCTGTAAAAATAGGAATGTTAGGATTTGCCACAGTTCCCGAAGGTCACCCTGATGAGTTGGCTTTACAAGTTTGTGATGGAATATTGTCAAACGAAAGTGGTTCCGGCTTATTAGATCAACTGGCTTTGAATAATGAAATTTTGGCTGCACAGTTATTTACATTTCCTTATTATGATTATGGTTTAACCATTGCTTTTATTGTTCCAAAAATTATTGGGCAAAGCCTTGAAGAAGCTGAAAAATTAGTTTTAGATAAAATTAGCATTGTTAAAAAAGGTGAATTTGAAGATTGGAGAATAGATGCAATAAAAAAAGAGTTATATCGTCAGCACCAGAAATCAATGGAAACAAATAAATATCGTGGTGTTCTTATTGGCGAAACTTTTGCTCAGGAAGGTAATGTTTTTGAGCTTCGAAATTATCCGGAAAGAATTAGTAAAATTACAAAAGACGATGTAATAAAAGTTGCAAATAAATATTATGGTGATAATTATTTAGCATTCTTCTCAAAAATGGGAAAAACAAAAAATGATAAAATTGAAAAACCCGGATTTAAGCCGGTAATATCAAATACTAATGCAAAATCAGAATTTCAGAAAAAGCTTGATAAAATTAAACCTTTAAAATATACTCCGAGATATATTGATTTTGAAAAAGATATAAATGTAAACGAAATTTCAAAAGGTATTAAACTGTTTACAACTCCCAATCCACAAAATGACATATATTCACTTACAATTAAATTCTCTGTAGGAAATAAAGAAATTCCTATGATGAAGTATGCCACCCAGATTATGAACATGGCATATACTGATGAATACAGTAAAGAAGAATTAAAAAATGAATTTGCCAAAATTGGTGCTACATATAGTATTTATTCAAATGACAGCTACACATCTATTTCAATTTCAGGCATTGAAAATAAATTAGAAAGAGCATTATTTTTAATTAATGGAATAATAAATAACCCAAAAATTGCTCAAGAAGATACCAAAATCATTTTGGAGGGGGAACAGGCTAATCGTAAAATAGAAAGAACAGAACCGGATCAGGTAGCCTCGGCTGCCATTGACTGGGTTCGATATGGTAATGAATCTGAGTTTCTTAGTCGACTGACTTTAAAAGAGATAAAAGCATTACAAGCCAATGATTTAGTTGCTGAATTTTTAAAATCTACAGAATATACAACTGAAATACATTATTCCGGGAGAAAAAAAAGTAATGAAGTAGCTGAATTAATAAAGAAAAACCTAAATTTTAAGGACAATCTTAAACAAGGTAACGTACCCATTTATAAGTCTATAAAACAATATACTGAAAACACAGTTTATTTTATAAATAAAAAAAGTGCCATTCAGAGCAAAATTTTCTTTCTATCAAATGGTAATGAAATAAAGCAAAATGAAATACCACAGGCAGAAGCTTTTAATCAATATTTTGGAGGAGGATTTTCAGGATTAGTTTTACAAGAAATACGTGAATACCGTTCATTAGCATATGGTGCAGGAGCAGCATACAAATTACCAAATAAATTGGGTAAACCGGCTTATTTTATTGGTTATGTGGGAACACAGGCTGACAAAACTGCTGAAGCATTAGAAGTTTTTATGGATTTAGTTAGGAATATGCCGGAGAAAAAAGATCGTATAGAGATAATAAGACCTTATCTTGAGCAAAGTGCAATTGCAAAAAATCCGGGTTTTAGAAAATTAAGCAGTTATATTGTAGAATTAAAACAAAAAGGATTTACATCTGACCCGGCAGAGCTATTCAAATCTGATTACCAAAATATGGAGTTTTCTGAAATAACTGATTTCTATAATAAATCAATTAAAAATAAGCCAATGGTTATTACAATTGTTGGTAATAAAAAGAAATTGGATTATAAAGGTTTAAGCAAATACGGAAAAGTTATTAACGTAAAGGAAAAAACTCTTTACCGCGATTAATTAGAGCCTATCCATAAAGTCAGGTGTTTTTAATAGGAACAACGAACGCCCTGCAAGAGGCTGCCCCAAACTTGATTCAGGGGCATAATATTTCAGCTCGGGGCAACGCCCCGAGCATAGTGACAGTAAGCTTTTTGACTGAGGACTGAATACATAAATAAAATAAGTTAATTTTAAAAACCCACAAACCAACCTTACTAAGGTTAGGATTTATAGCGGTAACATTCAAAAAAATATTGTAATTTTATTTAATGTATTCATAGTTTATTTTGTAATTTCAAGGTTTATTCAATACTTGGTAATTATGAAAATGAAATTTACCCTAATTCTTCTGTTATTTCTTTCAATTGTTTTCTATAGTTGCAACAATCAAAAACCCAACTGTGTTAACCTTAAAATAATTCAAACCACCGATATTCACGGAACAATTTTTCCGTATGATTTTGTTGAGCAAAAAAAGGTATCAAACTCTTTGGCAAGCATTGCCTCATTTGTTAAAAGTGTAAGAGATAAAAATCCAGATAGGGTAATATTGCTCGATAATGGCGACTTTTTACAGGGACAGCCTACGGTTTATTACTATAACTTTGAAGATACAATTGCCCCACACCTTGGTGCCGAAGTTTTAAATTTTATGGGTTATGATGCTGCCACTGTTGGCAACCACGATATTGAAACAGGCCATGCTGTTTATGACAGGTTTAGGAAACAATTAAAAATGCCGTATCTCGCAGCCAATGCAATTGAAAAAAACACAGGTAAACCATATTTTACGCCATATACTATTATTGAACGACAAGGTGTTAAAGTTTCTATTTTGGGGTTAATTACTCCTGCCATTCCAAACTGGATTCCCGAAAACCTTTGGCAAGGTATAGAATTCAAGGATATGGTTGTTTCTGCCAAAAAGTGGATAAAAATAATTCAAGAAAAAGAGAAGCCCGATTTGATTATCGGAATGTTTCATTCGGGCATAGACCATATGTATGGAAACCCCGGTGGAGTAGAGTTTATGAATGAGAATGCATCAAAGTTAGTGGCTAAGCAAGTGCCGGGCTTTGATATTATTTTGGCAGGACACGACCATAAAAAACACATTGAAAAGGTTATAAACAGTAATGGCGATACTGTATTATTGCTTGATGCACGCAGTCATTCGCGGGCTGTAGCGTTAATTAATATTGATTTTGTTTTTGACAAGGCTACAAACAGATATAAAAAAAGCATAAAAGCCAATGTGGTTGAAATGGAAGACCGGAAGCCCGATTCAGTATTTATAAATACATTTAGCAAGCAATATAATACAGTTAAGAATTATGTAGAGCAACCAATAGGCGAATTTACCAACGATATGGATTCGAAATATGCGTATTTTGGAAATAGTTATTTCATTGACTTTATACATACATGTCAATTAGATTTATCCCAAGCCGATGTTTCATTTACAGCACCATTATCGTTTATGACATATATAAAAAAGGGATCTTTTTATGTGAGTGATATGTTTAAAC
>CBDUWQ010000126.1:0-11496 GCA_965370965.1 uncultured Bacteroidales bacterium | reverse complement strand
TTTGCAAGCGTAGCCTTTGTTACGCTGAAAAACTTTGAAGAGAGCATTTGTAGCAATATTGTGCAATACAGAACTGTAATAGATTTTCATTTTAGATTTTTAGGTTATAGGTTATAAAAATAAGGGGAGTATGGTATGTACTCCCTTTTTTATTTAATAAAAAACAGATGGATGGGGTAAAGGATATAATTGAACATTTAAGTGAATGTGTTACAAAAGAGAGGATAGATTTATTTCGTAAGGTACTTGAAAACCGTACACGTTATATTACTGTTGCACTTGAAGATATTTACCAGCCCCATAATGCAAGTGCGGTTTTGCGAACTGCCGATTGCTTTGGAGTTCAAGACGTTCATGTTATTGAAAATAAGAATGTTTACGATATTAACCCCGATGTTGCCTTGGGCTCAAATAAATGGATAAATATTATTAAGCATAACAAAAACAAAAACAACACAATTGATACAATTAATTACCTAAAAAACAATGGTTACAGAATTGTTGCCACAACACCGCACACCAATGATGTTAGCCTTTACGATTTTGATTTATCAAAAGGGAAAGTTGCCCTGTTTTTTGGTACTGAATTGTTAGGCTTATCAGAAACCATGCTTAACAATGCCGATGAGTTTTTAAAAATACCAATGTATGGTTTTACCGAGAGTTTTAACATATCGGTTAGTGCATCAATAATAATGAATAAGCTAACATATAACCTACACAACAGCAAAATAAATTGGACATTAACACCAACCGAAAAAGATATTACCCTATTACAATGGTTAATGGCATCTGTTAAAAAGTCAGATTATATTTTAGATAAGTATTGTAAAAACCATGGAATTGATATTGATAAAACACATAGTTTAATAGCAATTTAGGTTTAACTCTTAAAATGCGCAATGATTATTATTGGTGCTTATTAATAAGAAACTTATACAATAACCAATTTACCTAAATAGTTTGCCCTAAAATACCAATTTCTGCGCTAGGATAGCTTAGGTAGGTTAGTGGTAGTATTTTAAAGAGAAATAATGTTAAAATATTGAACATCAGTAATAAACAAAACTACAAACAGCTAAAAAAGGAAAATATTTTTGCAATTATTGCCTTGTACAATGGCTTTCTGAAATTTGTTTGTAATAAGTTTGGTATGGAATTTTAATATATTTTATGTAGAAGAGAAAAAATGAAAGCTTGCTGTGGGGCAATGTCCAATATTATTCAACCAAATTAATTAACCCATGAAAAAAAAAATTACTGTAGCATTTTAGAAGAGAGGTTATAGCCATACAGTATATAGAAGAGACCCCACAACAAGCATTTCAAAGAACTATAACCTTTTGACTTTGCAAATATAACTCATTAACCAAATACAATCCAAGAAAAACGCAATGCTGTAAACTATGATTTTGACTGATGTTAATCTGCAATAAACTGAGCTGTATCATATTTTTTTATGTCTTGTGTCAGTAATGCCTAAGTTGAGCGATTTGAGTTTGCGAAAAAGCGTTTTATTTAGGTATAATCCTTACTTGCCTATGGTATTTAGTTGATTGAATAGATTTGATATTTCAAATTGCTGAATTTGGGTAATAAGCATCTGTAAATAATTATATATATTATTGTTATTCTGAATTGTGCATGGAATTTTTGTTATAAAAAGTAAAAATACAATAAATAAAGGGGAGCTCAGGAATTCGACTCACAAAAAAAAGGAAATAAAACCGCTATTAAAAAAACAAAAAACAAAAACATATATGTACATTTGAAGCATATAACTAACATATACATATCTTTTATGAAAAAAATTACATTACTTTTTATTTTTACTATAACATTAAGCACAATTGTTACAAGTCAAAATGTACAAAAAGAAGGTTCTAAAACAGGCGAAATTAGTACCAATTATAACCGTAATGCTGTTACCATAATTATTTTAGATAATAACAAAAAATATATTAGCGATCTAAAAAAAGCTTCTGCCGGAATTATTATTCCAAGTAAATATGACGATAACTTGGTGGGTACTCGATATGTAAGAACAAAATCTAACAATAAAGCTATCCTAAAAACATTGCAACAAAAGCAAATACCTAATGAGATATTATCAAAATGGTTTGCACGCAACGAATTGGGCAAATTTGATATGACAATTATTCACGACAGAGGAATGTATAATGCTACCGATGATGAGATTAGAAAAGCATCGGGCAGTAAAATTGGTTTGGCTAAGCTTAAAGATGCTGGCGAAATACTAATTAACCATAGTTATATTTTAGTAATGGAGTTTGATGATATTGAAACTATGGAGCAAAAATATAACAAACGAGATGCTGTAAAAAAAGCATTGTCCGAAAAAATGGGAACCGAGTATCAACCTGTTAACAGAAGAAAAAATGGATGGATGGGAGATGCTAAAGCTTACCTTTACAGGTTAAACTTTAACGATTCGATAATGGATGTTTTTTATAACGACTTATGGATTTATGATGACGATGATGAAGCTACTGTAGCTGTTAAAAAAGCAAAATTTGGCGAAACTATTTTTCCCTTATCATTTGTTATGGAGGCTAACGGTAAAGGTGATGGTTCTCAATATAATACTGGAGAAATACTTGCTCCCCCAACACAATTGACACGTAATGAATTGTTCCAAAAAATGATACATACAGGAATGAGTTCTGTACTTTTTAGTATTGAAAGAAAAGTTGAAGAATTCAAAGTAAAGACACCTCTTTACGGAACAGACCCATTACGAGCTAAAGTTGGTAAAAAAGAAGGACTTAAAGCCGACCACAGGTATTTTGTTTTAGAGTTTGAACAAAATAGAAAAGGTGAAACAGTAGCCAAACGAAAAGGTGTTGTACGTGCAAAAAAAGTTATTAATAATACAAAGGTTTCAACCGGCCATTCAAAATTATATACAACTTTTTACCAAACCTCAGGGCGCAGTTTAATGAGCGGTATGCTATTAACCCAAAGCAACGATTTTGGCGTAGGGTTTTCAGGCGGATTTACCCTATTAGGTGGCATGGGTGGAACCTATATTAAAGGAGAAGTAAATGTTAGCATTTTAGCAGCCATATTTGGCGGATTAGATTTAGGGTTAAACCAAGTGAAAATATATGGTGTAGGAGCATTTCAAACAAAAAAATATGCTATTTTAGGTAGCGGAACAAAATATGATATGAATTTTACCCGCCTACATTTAGGTATTTCTAAAGGTTGGTATTTTGCACACAATTTTTCAGTTGCCCCATTTATAGGTTATGGTATTGAACAAGGAACAAATAAAGACTGGATTGATGCCGGCTCCTATGAAGATGATGAATATATTGGAACACAGTTTTTAGCATATGGTGCTTATTTTACTATAAATATAACACATTGGATGCAAGCTGTTGGCACATTAAATATGTACACACCTATTGGATATGCATATGATAAGGATAACGAATCATGGACAAATTTAGGTGAAGAATTAAAATACTCTGATATTTTTGAAAAAAGAAAAGGGATGTCAATTGATATTGGTTTAAGAATAGAGTTTTAATGGTTTTTACAGATAATTTAGTGGGTATTTTTATAATTTAAAGAATTGTAGCTCATTTGAATTGCAATTCTTTTTTTTGTCTTATTTTTAAAGAATATAGTTTTGTAATAACTATACAATAAATTTCTGATTAATAACAAAAAATTTTAACATATGAAACAACTATTTTTACTAATTGCAATATTATTTTTAAAAATATTTGTTATTGGACAAGATACCAATAGCACGGTAACCAATAACACACAAATACCATCAACATACAGCCGTAATGCCATGACAGTATTGGTTTTAAAAACTAACAACAATTATGGTAACGACTTAGTAGCAGCATCGGGTAATGCTATTATATCAAGTAAATTTGACGATAATAATGTTGAAACAGGCTTTATAAATGCTATGCCAAATGTTCAAAGCATTCAACAAGAGCTAACAAAAAAAAAGGTAGCAAGCCAAATCATCTCAAAATGGTTTATGCGTGACACAGCATCGGGCAAGTTAAATATGACAATAATTCACGAACGTGGTATGTATAATGCCACCGATGATGAAATTATTAAGGCATCGGCAACAAAAATAGGATTAGCAAATTTGAAAGACGCAGGGGAATCGTTGATAAACAGAAGTTATATAATGGTGCTGGAATTCTACAATATTGAAACAATGAGGCAGGTATATAACAAACGTGAAATAAAGAAAAAAGCTGGTGCCGAAATAATGAACAAAAACTACCAACCTGTAAGGCGTGTAAAAAACGGATGGGTAGGCAACGTTCGTGGTTATTTATATAGGCTTAATTTTAACGATTCGGTAATGTCTGTTTTTTACGACCAACTTTGGATATACGATGACGATGATGAAGAAACCCAAAAAGCAAAAAAAGCAAAGTTCGATGAAATTGCGTTCCCAATGGAATTTGTTGCTCAAGTTATGGGTAGTGCCGATGGTTCTCAATATAATGCAAACCACCCAATGGCACCGCCTACACAGCATACTCGGGTACAGCTTTTTCAAAAAATGATAAACACTGGGCTAAGCTCATGCCTATTTAAAACCGAAAAAATATTAGAAAGCTTTAGAGTTAAAGCACCAGTATATAAAACACACCCAATAAGCGCAAAAGTTGGTAAAAAAGAGGGTTTAAAAACCGATCATCGTTATTTTGTTATGGAAACATACCAAAACAGCAAGGGCAATACCGTTTCAAAAAGAAAAGCTGTTGTAAGAGTAAAAAAAGCTATTGATAACAATAAAGTTGCAACAGGAAAATCAACCGATTTTACAACGTTTTATCAAACAGCCGGACAGAGAGTTGATGCAGGAATGGTATTGCATCAAAGAAATGACTTTGGCACAGGACTGTCAGGAGGAATATCAATTGGCGAAATTGGAGGCGGTTGGGCTAAATTAGAGCAAAATGTAGCTCTACTTATTCCGGGTAACGCCGATATTGGAATAACACAGCTAAAAATATTTGGCTCTATTGGATACGAAAACAAAAACTACAATGTTTTAAACGAAGGCACAAATTACGATTTAACATTTTTAAGGTGGCAAGCCGGTATTTCAAAAGGATTTTATTTTGCCCGCCGTTTTTCACTTGCGCCATTTATTGCATTTGGTAGCGAATCGGGCTCCAATAGCCAAATGAATAGCGATTTTGGATGGAACAGCAACGATTTTATAGGTGCCGATTTTTTTAACTATGGCATAAACGGCTCCATAAATATATTGCACTTTTTGCAGGTTTATGCATCGGTAAATATGTACTCTTTTTTTGGCTACACTTACAGCAAGCAAAAACACCCTTGGGATATAGGAAAGTATAACAATAAAAAATATACCGACTTTTTTAACAACAGAAAAGGATTATCGTTTGATATTGGTGGCAGAATTGAATTTTAATATCTAAATATTTATAATTAATCCATTAAATCTTTATAAAGTAAAAAAGAAAATATTAATTTAGTGCTTAATTAACAAATATTTATTAAATCCAAATTGAATATGAAAAAAGTAATTAGCTTATTTATTATGGTTTTGGCAATAGTTGTACTTGCCTCAACAACAAGTAATGCACAGAGTAGAAATAAAGTGCGTAAAATGGAGTACAATAGTTCGTATAATTACGAGGTGGCAACAGTTGCCGTTGGAGTTGACGGAACAAAACTTGTAAAAGTTTGGGGTTACGGTAAAAAACCCGAAGATGCTACACGCAATGCTAAAGAGTTGGCGGTTGCATGTGCAATTTTTAGAGGATTTCCGGCAGCAAGCAACGGAAAGGCAGCTAAAACACCGGCAATTGTAACCGACAAAAATGCTGCAGAAAAACATAAAGCTTTTTTTGAGACATTTTTTGCCCCTGGCGGAAAATATCTACAGTATGTTAATCTTAGTACCGATGCACCACCATCGGGTGCCGACAGAGTTAAGGTAAACAAAAAAACCTACAAAGTTGGTATTACAGTTTCTATAGCTTTTGACGAGTTAAGAAAAGATTTAGAAGACGAAGGAATTGCAAGAAGTCTAAGCTCAGGATTTTAGAAAGATATAATTAAGAAAATCTATAAAAAAGAAATATTATGAAGAAAATTTTATCATTAATTATTATTAGCGCATTTACACTTTCAGTTTTTGCCCAACACGCAAAAAAACCTACCATTATGGTTGTACCAAGTGATAGGCTGTGTATAAGCAATGGTCATAAATTAGAGTTTGACAACCAAGGTACAAAAGTAGTTTTACCCGACTATAAAGCTGCACTGCAAAATGATGGTGCCATGCGTTTAGTAATTTCTAAAATGAGTGGAATTATGGCCGACCGTGGTTTTCCGTTAAAAGATTTAGAACAAGAGTTAAAAAACTTAGCATCAGAAGCGGCTGAGTCGAGCATGATGATGAGCAAAGGCGGAGGCGAAATTCAAGAGTCGCCCATTGATATGCTAAAAAGAGTAGCCAAAGCTGATATTATTATGGACTTAGACTTTGAAGTAAAACAAATGGGTCCAAAAAAATACATCACTTTTGTACTTAATGGTTTAGATGCATATACAAGTAAAAATGTTGCAAGTGCTGCAGGTACAGGCAATCCAAGCTCGGCAGCCCCACCAGAGCTTCTTTTAGAAGAGGCTGTGCTTAGTTATATGGACGAATTTAACGGACGATTAATGACACACTTTGAAGATATGTTTGCCAACGGACGTGAGGTTAAAATTTTAATTAAAGTTTGGGACACTGCTGACATTGATTTAACTGAAGAATATGATATTGATGGCGAAACCGAAGAGATAAATGTTTATATAGAGGACTGGATGGCTGATAATACTGTTGAAGGACGTTATAGCCTTTCTGATGCATCGGATAATATGATGCGTTTTGAGCAGGTACGTATCCCTATGTTTTATGAGCGTAATGGAAAACAACGTGCCATGGACACTAAAAAGTTTGTAAGCAATTTACGAAAATACATTGCAAAAGAACCATTTATGCAAGAGAGTAAGCTTTATATGCGAGGCTTAGGCGAGGCTTGGTTAATAATTGGCGAAAAATAAGCAACCTTTAGTATATGTACTCAGTCATAAGTTTATTTGTAAATAAAACAATACTTAAAGCTGAGTACATTTTTTTTTATCATCACAACATTCATTGTTTTTTGTAGAATTATAGTACTCTTAAAAAATTACTGATTTGAAATATATATGCTTTAGTTTTTCAAAACTTTAAATATTTATGATAATAAATAAATCTACTATGAAATTTATTTTTACATTATTATTAAGTATTACTCTAATTAATTTTGGAGTATCATTTGCTCAAAATAATGCAGGCAAAGCCGACGATGAAGCAAGAATTGCTATAACAGCACAAGTATCAGATGAAAATATACCTGCTACAGCTAAAAAGAACCTCCTTAATAAAATGAAACAAATTGCAACCAAAAATGGACTTGCAGGCGATAGTGAAAATCCATTTTTTATTATGGATGCATCTGTTGATGTTTTATTGAAAGAGATTACACCAACTGCTCCACCAATGCATGCACTTAGTATTCAAATAAATTTTTTTATTAAAGGTGCTGATGGTACTATTTATAGTGAAACATCGTACTCCACCAAAGGAGTAGGCAAAAACGAAACAAAGGCATATTTGCAAGGGTTAAAAAATATTAATACCAGTACAGGTCAGTTTAAAGCATTTGTTGAACGGGGTAAAGAAAAAATAGTTGAATATTACAATTCACAATGCGATTTTGTAATATTAAAAGCACAGGCAATGCATAAACAAGGGCGAAATAATGCTGCAATTAAGGTGTTAGAATCGGTACCACCAGTTTGTAAAGAGTGTTACGATATGTGTATGGAGGTTATGGCTGAGATTAAACCATTGGAGGATGTTAATCCAAATGGTCCATGCTCAACAGATTCAGTTACAAGTTTCTTTAATCAAAACAGCGAAGAATGGATGGTTATAGGCGATGCACAAGATGGTTCGGCTAAACCAAATTATATTACTGATAGTTTGGGCATTTCTGGTAATTATATTTCGGTTGATGATAATGCAACCGGTGGAACATGGTATTGGAGTGCTCCACAAAAATTTTTAGGAAATAAATCGTGTTTTTATGGTTATGAATTATCATTTTCATTAAAACAATCATCAACTAGCAATCAATTTGATGATGCAGATATTATTTTTATTAGTGATGAAAAGAAAATTGTATTTAACACAAAAAATAATCCGGGATTAGATTGGACTAACTATTCAGTAACACTTAGTAGTGAAGGTGGATGGATAAATAATTTAACTGATAAGAGTATTGTTAGTAAGAAGTATTTTATTGAAATATTAAGTAGTCTTACAGCAATATATATTCGAGGAGAATTTGTAGAAGGTAAAGATACTGGTGGACTTGATAATGTAATTTTGTTCGCTAAATAAAAACTATTTTAGTGGTTATACCAAACAATAAATAAGAAAACAATTAACTTATATTTACACTTATGAAAAAGATTTTTACATTATTATTAAGTATTACTCTAATTAATTTTGGAGTATCATTTGCTCAAAACAATGCGGGCAAAGCCGACGATGAAGGAAGAATTGCCATAACAGCACAAGTGTCAGATCAGGAAATACCTGCTGCAGCAAAAAAGAATCTTCTTAGCAAAATGAAACAAATTGCAACCAAAAATGGACTTGCAGGCGATAGTGAGAACCCATTTTTTATTATGGATGCATCTGTTGATGTTTTATCGAAAGAAATTACACCAACAGCACCACCAATGCATGCACTTAGTATTCAAATAAACTTTTTTATTAAAGATGCTAATGGTGCAATATATAGTGAAACATCATATACTACAAAAGGAGTAGGTAAAAATGAAACAAAGGCATATTTGCAAGGTTTAAAAAATATTAATACCAGCAGAGGTCAGTTTAAAGCATTTGTTGAGCGAGGTAAAGAAAAAATTGTTGGGTATTATAACTCACAATGCGATTTTGTAATATCTACAGCAAAAGCAATGCACAAGCAAGGCAGAAACGACCAAGCTATTAGAGTATTACAATCGGTACCACCGGTTTGTAAAGAGTGTTACGATATGTGTATGGAGGTTATGGCTGAAATTGAACCATCGGATGATTTTGTTGAAGAAGGTGCGGCTGCAACTACAAGTACAGCAACAGAAACCAGTGCTAAAACCGTAACTGATTCAACCGGAGGTGCAGCATCAGCAACATCTGCTCCATCGGCAGCTACATTTAAAGTTGGCGACAGGGTTTGGGCTGTATTCGATAGGAATGATGAGTGGAGAAGGAGATATAAACCGGCAAAAGTTTTAAAATTAGCAACTGCTCAAACTAAAGGAGAAAGTGAGTTAATGTCACTCGCCTCTGGAGGATCTGTTACTAAATGGGTAAATAATGGTTTAATTATGACTAAATGGCATCCTGTGAAAAAAGAAGAATTAAAAGAAGGGATGCGTATTATATTCTCAAGTGAAAAACCTACTAAAGAGTCTACTTTTCACCCTGGAGTAATAGTTTTAACTGATGAATTATATAAAGATATTGTATCTATAAAAGCAGATAATGGTTATGGTACAATAGGCATCCATAAAATTGAATGGACACGAATAGCCATTATTGATGCTCCGTAATCAATAAAACAGTAAATAGTTATAACAATTAAGATTATATTGAAATAGGATATATTTTCAATAAATTAAAAATTACTTTTAAATTCAAGCCTTATGTTAAAATAGCATAAGGCTTTTTTTATTTATTAACTTGAGTTTAGTATAATTAAGACTTCTATATGATTCAATATCTGTACATTAAAACTTTTTATTTTAAAGTAAAAAGATATTAGTTATTCTTAATATTTTTCATTTTCGTATTTGCACTTGGTTTCAATTCGGCACAAATGCCATACAACATTTACTATAAATCCAGTGCGGATTTTAGAGATTGAAAAGTTACAGTTATGTTCATAGCCAAATCTTTGATTTGGATGCAATTTAATAAATAATTATGTTTAGCCAAACCAAAATTTGGTGGTTTATCAAATACGAATCCAGTTTAAACTTATACATGAACCGCATTGGATTTATTGTGTGTTACCTGCTGGTATTACTCTTTTTCTAATAATTTTTCAATCTCAATTTTGAGTTTAGGTAAATGATTTGATACAATTCCCCACATCACTACATCATCAACTTTATCATATCTATGTATAACCCAATTCCGCGTATCCACTATTTGTCTTGCATTTTCAATCTGAATAGTTGTATCAAGTTTAAGAATTCTACTTGTTGCTTCTCCAATTATCTCAATTTCTCTTTCAATACCTCTGCGTAATAGCTTATTTTCCTGATAGTCAAATTTTTTTCTGGTCTCACCTAAATAATCAAAAATTTAGTCTATTGAAGTTTTAATGTCAAAAAGATATTTCTTAATCTCACGCTTCATATATCAGATGTTTTGTTTCGTTGATACTCTCAATAAAGTAAGGATTTGATAAAGTTCTTTCTGTCACTAAGTCTATATTTCTCTTAAACAAATCCCTTAATTTATATTGAAGTGCAAAATAATTGTCCGTATATTGTTCAATAGATAGGTTTTCAGCAAATGAAATCAAAAAATCAATATCGCTATCTTCCCTAAAATTTTCAGAAACAACAGATCCAAAAGCATAAAGTCTTTTTACATTTAATGCTATGCAGACCTTTTTTAAATCCAATATTTTACTTTCAAGTATCTTTTGCATAATTCTCGTTTTTACAAAGGTAATAATTTTAATGGAAGCTCAATTGCATGGGGCACTTGCAGGTAACGGTTTGTATAAGAATAGTAGCCGATTGCAATTTTAAAGTGGTCAAATTCGGCAACTTTAAAATCAGGATTGTACATAGTTTCCCAAGTTCCAAGAAATTCTATCGTTGTCCGAGTTCTAATCCAGTTTTTTATTACATCAGCTGCTCTATTATCGCCTTCTTTAGCTTTTGCCATATCAGTCAGACAAATATAATCCTCTTCCTCAATCTTGGTTATTGAAATTATTGCGTTTTCTATATCTAACTTTCGTACTCTGCTCATAATCAAACTATTCCAAAGTGGTCAAATTCGACCACTTTAACTTTATAATCTGTCCAAATGTACTTCTTTTGATTCTGATATTAAAATTTCAGCTTATAGTTATCAGCTCTCTCACAGCATGAAGCACAACGTTAAGTATATGAAAAGTAAGCGATTTCGAAGTACAAATCTTTCAATTTGCAACACCGCTAAATTAATGTAATTCATTTAATTACACCACTTTCCGCCCAATTTTTTATATTGCGTGTTGTACACTGGCTTTATTCTTTCCCTCTGTCTTTCAGTGCGTTGTCAAGACATACTCTTTTGCAATTTTTGGTCAAGCGATGGCTCGTGCGAATTGCAAA
>CBDUWQ010000125.1:0-11539 GCA_965370965.1 uncultured Bacteroidales bacterium | reverse complement strand
TGATAATCAGAGTATTAATTGAAGTTGTGATGAATTCTTGCATAATTCAGGATAAATGCCCATCCTAACAAACACAGTTTTTGTAGCAGTTTAGCTTTAGCTTATTATACAGGAGCCGTTAAAAACACAAATAAAAGTACATTGGTTAACTTATATGACTTAGACTTTGACATAACAAAAAACCCAAAAAACATTCAAAAGTTAGAGCCTGATATTTTAATTGTTCAAGAGTTAATAAACAAAGCCAACCATATTGTTTTTGTGTTGCCCAACTGGTGGGGAACATATCCTGCACTTTTAAAAGGGTTTATTGACAGGGTTTTTATACCCGGTTTTGCATATCAATATCAAAATAAATTGCCTTTGCCAATTCAACTGTTAAAAGGTAAAACAGCACGCCTAATAATAACAATGGATACCCCTGTTTGGTATTATTCACTATTTTACAAAAGCCCCGGGCTTAATTCATTAAAGAAATGCACTTTACAGTTTTGTGGAATTAAACCTGTAAAAACCACCATTTTAACATCCGTAAAAAAATCAACAAACAAAAAAAGGAATAAATGGTTGAATAAAATAGAAGCATTGGGAAAGAAAAATATATAACGCCGCTGCCACACAATTGTATCGGTGTGGTTCGTTTAATAAAGCAAAAGCCTACAATAAGGTATAATTTACCGACAAATTCCATTGATTTACAGAAAAAACATTTTATGCAGTTTAATACAGTTGTATTATTGAATATATTTTGTTCAATTTTTAATAATAATTTATAAAAGTGCATTATGAATAATAAAAAACAGCTTATTGGCACATCAGTAATTTATCTTATATATGTTGGGTTAATTTTTATAGCAAATATTTTAATGGAAATAAGTATCAATAAACAAAATGAAACCTTTGAAGCTTTGTCGGGTATTATTTTTGGCTTTATTGCTATTCCCGTATTTAGCTTAGCCATACCCATTTGGCTTTCGCTAAAATGGAAACTTGATTTTTCTTTTTGGCCAAAAAAAAAGAATCTGCTTTTGGTGTTACTCATTATGCTAATATTTACAATTATTGCAAATTACAAATCAATAAACATACTTATTAACAGCGGATTAAGATTAGATATTTTTATTATTCACTTTATCAGTATATTACTATTCCATACAACTTATTATCCTTTATTTGTGCTACTAATATTTCCTGTTTTAAGAAAGAGCTTAAGCATTAGTATGAGTATTATTATTACAGCATTAGCATTTTCGTTATACCATATGGCACAGTTTCATTTTTATCCTGCCGGAACAACTTTTGCGATACAAATTTTTCTGTTTAGTTATTTTGTTGCAAGCTTATTGTTGTATTTGTGGAGCGAATCATTAATATTAGTCGCAATAGTTCATCAAATAGCAGGTGCAGTTGCTGTTGCAGCAAATGGCTCGGTTCATGGCAAAATTGATTTCCTATTTTATCTTACAATACCCATAATTGCAATTTTCTTTGGATACATGATATATCAAAGTTTAAAGGGCAAGGATAAAATGAAATACAGAGAAAAATGGTGGATTCAAATAAAAATATAATTGTATAATTCAATAATTTAATTATAATATGGTATTGATTTTAAACAGGGAGGTTTTATCTTTTTAAAAAAAAGAGACAATAAAATATTAAAAACCACTAAATAATGAGCATCATAGACATAATCATATTTATCGTCTATTTTGCTTTAATGTTAAGCGTAGGCGTCTATTTTTATATAAAAAACAAAGACATTGACGATTATTATGTTGGCGGACGCTCAATGAGCAGTTGGCATATAGGATTATCAGTAGTTGCCACCGATGTTGGTGGAGGTTTTTCAATTGGTTTGGGTGGTTTAGGTTTTGCCATTGGCATAGCAGGCTCGTGGATGCTTTTTACCGGATTAGTTGGAGCATGGATAAGTGCTGTATTGTTAATACCTACCATTAGCAAACTATCGGCAAAATATAAATTTTACACTTTCCCTCAAATATTCGAGCATTTTTACAATAACAAAGTTGCGCTTATTGCAGGTATTATTTCTGCCATTGGTTACTTAGGCTTTACAAGCTCACAGCTTTTGGCAGGCGCTAAATTAGCATCGGCAACTTTTGTTGAGATAGATTTACAAACTGCTTTAATAATTATGGGGGTAATTGCGGTGGTTTACACCGGAATAGGAGGTTTAAAAGCCGTTATTTATACCGATACCATACAGTGGATAATACTAATGTTTGGTTTGGTTTTAATTGGAATTCCGTTTTCATATGTAGCTATTGGGGGTATGGAAGTTATAAAATCAACTATTGGCCCGGAGTTTCTTTCTGTTACAAATGTTAGTTGGCAAGAACTTGTAAATTGGGCAGTTACCATAATACCAATCTGGTTTGTGGGCATGACATTATACCAAAGAATTTACGCATCAAAAAATGAAAAACAAGCAAAAAAGGCATGGTTTATTGCAGGTTTGTTTGAATGGCCTTTAATGGCTTTTATGGGTGTTACACTGGGGTTGTTCTCGCGTGTTGCTTATGAAAATGGAATGTTTGCCGACCTTGGTTATGCCGTAGGAAATGCATTTGATGCAGAAATGGGACTGCCAATGCTGCTTAATAAAGTTTTACCAGTTGGCCTTATCGGGCTAATGCTATCATCGTATTTTTCGGCAATATTATCAACTGCCGATAGTACATTAATGGCAGCATCGGGCAATGTGCAAACCGATATATTACAAAAGCTTTTTAAGTTTAAACCCGACACTAAATCACAATTGCGTTTATCACAAATTGTAACTTTAATTATTGGGGCATTTGCCATATTATTAGCATCATACATGACTAATGTCCTTGAGCTAATGTTGTATTCTTATGCATTTATGGTTTCGGGCTTATTTGTTCCTGTTTTAGCAGCACTATTCACAAATAAGCCTAACTCTAATGCAGCAATTGTATGTATGATAACAGGAGGGACAACTACAATAACGCTTGCAGTATTAAATATTTCGTTACCATTTAATTTAGATGCAAATATTTTTGGTATAACAAGCTCGTTATTAGTATATTTATTAATAAATAAATTATGGAAATAATAAAACAATTTTTTGAGTTTGAATTAATCAGGCTAAGTAAATATACATTGACCTTAGGCAATATTATTAACGTTTTATTAACCATAATAATAACACTATTTGTGTTATGGACGTTAAAAAAAATAATAAACCGCAAAGTGTTTCGCGGCAAGCACGATTCAGGCACTCTATATTCTCTTTTTCAGATAATAAAATACCTGATTTGGATTATCTCAATATTTATGATTTTAGATGCATTTGGGATAAAAATTAATGCCTTGTTGGCAGGTTCAGCTGCACTATTAGTAGGTGTTGGATTAGGCTTACAAAACACATTTAACAACTTTATTTCAGGTATTATTTTACTATTTGAGGGGTCAATTAAAGTTACCGATGTGCTTGAAATAGATGGAGATGTAGTTCAGATGCAGCGCATAGGTCTGCGTACTTCAGCAGCAATAAACCGAGATGATATAGTTATTTTAATCCCTAATTCACTTATTACCTCAAATAAAGTAATTAATTGGAGCCATCAAACTAAAAAAACAAGATTTAAAATAAATGTTGGCGTAGCTTATGGCAGCGATGTTGATTTGGTAATGAAACTATTAAAAGAAAGCGCTTTAGACCATTCCGAAATAAAAGATAAAAAGACTGTAAGTGCCCGTTTTATTGATTTTGGAAATTCATCATTAGATTTTGAGCTGCTTTTTTTTAGCAGAAATATTTTCAGAATAGAATACTTAAAATCTGAAATAAGGATAAATATCAACAGAAAATTTAGAGAAAATAATGTTACAATACCTTTTCCACAAATGGATGTACATTTTAAATCGGATGATAAAGGTATTTTTAAAAATCATTAAAATATAAAAACAACAGGTTATGTACTTTTGTGGTAAAAAAAATAAAAATTTAATACTTATAGTATTAGTAATATACAAATGAATCAAGAAATTATAAACATAAGACATACCTTACATCAAAACCCCGAACTCTCTAATCAAGAGGTTGAGACATCAAAGCTTGTATCCAATTTTATTGAAAAGCTTAATCCTGATAAGGTATTAAATATTGCAAAGACAGGTAAATTGTTTGTTTTTGACAGTAAACAAAAGGGCAAAACAACTGTTTTTAGGGCAGATATGGATGCTTTGCCTATTAATGAAGATAATAATAATTTGGAATATACTTCATTAAACAAAGGAGTTGCGCACTCTTGTGGACACGATGGGCACATGTCAATTGTTATGGGACTTGCAAAAAAAATAGCAGAAAACAGGCCAAAAACCGGAAAAGTAGTATTGCTGTTTCAACCTGCCGAAGAGAGCGAGCAAGGAGCAAGAGATGTTGTAAACAGCACAGAGTTTAAAGCACTAAACCCCGATTATATTTTCGGGTTGCATAATATTCCAAAAGCTCCATTGCATCAGGTAATTTTAAAAAAAGGTAGCTTTGCTGCAGCATCAAAAGGAATGACAATAAAGCTATTTGGCAAATCGTCGCACGCCGCCGAACCGGAAAAAGGCATAAGCCCTGCAAGTGCAATCTCTAAAATAATAGCAGAATTGCACCTTCTTAAAGACAATAAAGCTCTGTTTTTAGATTTAGCTTTACTTACCATAATAAATATTAAACTTGGTAAAATAGCATTTGGGACTTCACCGGGCTATGCCGAAATTAGAATAACATTACGGTCATTTGAGAATGTTGACATGGAGCTTATGACAAAAAAAACCGAAAAAATAATTAGGGATATAGCAAAGCAAGAGCAGTTAAAATTAGATATTGAATACTCGGAGGTTTTTCCTGCCACAGTTAATAATAAAGAGTGTTTTGATTTAATACAACAATCGACACAGCTAAACAATTGCGATTTAAATAAAATTAAAGAACCATTTAAATGGTCGGAAGATTTTGGGTATTACTCCGAAAAATACAAATGCGGCTTTTTTGGTCTTGGTTCGGGCATAAATCAACCGGCATTGCATAATCCCGATTTCGACTTTCCCGATGAGATAATAGAAACAGGTGTAAATTTGTTTTATCAAATATATAGATTAATAAATTTTTAAAAATGTAATTATGTTACAAATTGAAAAAATTAATAACAATAATGAATTTACAAAAATAAGTAGAAATGAATATGTAGATTTTTTATTTACTCACCTCGATAAATTTGGCGACCCAAAAGAAGATATCAACAAGTGTTTAGATTATGCTTTTTCAGACAATGAAGCCAAAGGAGGATTTGCCTTAGCTGCATATTATGATGATAAGCTTGTTGGAGCATTAATAATGAACAACACCGGAATGAGTGGTTTTATTCCTGAAAATATACTTGTTTATATTGCTGTTGATGCATCATACAGAGGAAAAGGCTTTGGACAACAAATTGTAGAACGCTCATTTAAAGAGGCAAAAGGTAATATAAAATTGCATGTGGAATATGATAACCCTGCAAAACGCCTGTACGAAAGAATTGGTTTTAAAACCAAGTATGCTGAAATGAGATATGAGAATACGTAAGTTTGAATTTTTTATTATCATTGTTACATTGTTACATTGTTTTATTATATAAACTTGAAACTTTTACCTTTAAACCTTAAACAAAAAAAATGGCAGAACTACAAATAAATATAACCGAGATAAAAAACAATATTATAAAGCTAAACAAATACTTAAAAGCTCATAATATTGAATGGAGTTTGATAACAAAAGTATTTTCGGGCGATAAAGATTTTATGAAGCAAATACTAACTCCTGATATAATTAAAGATATTCACTCGGTTGGAGACTCACGTTTATCAAGCTTGAAAAAACTAAAAGAGTTAAACAGCGAATTAATAACAATTTACATAAAACCACCGGCAGCTGCTTATATTGATGATGTTGTAAGATATGCTGATATTTCTTTAAACTCATCATTAAAAACAATTGCAGCCTTAAATAAATCAGCTAAACAGCAAAATAAAATACACAAGGTTATTATTATGGTTGAATTGGGTGAATTGAGAGAAGGTGTCAACAGAGATGATTTGTTTAATTTTTACGAAAAAGTATTTGAATTATCGAATATTGAGGTTGTTGGCTTAGGCAGTAATTTAGGCTGTATGTATGGAGTTGAACCAACCTACGATAAGCTGTTACAACTAAACTTGTATAAAGAGCTTATTGAAGCAAAACACGGTACAAAGCTCGACCTCATTTCAGGAGGCAGTTCAATAACCCTACCATTGGTTGATAATGGTACAATTCCGAAAGATATTAACCATTTTAGAATTGGAGAGGCTGTTTTTTTTGGAAAAAGCCCATTAAAAGACGAACAATTTCTTGATTTAAATACTGACACATTTAATTTTTACACACAAATTATTGAGTTAGAAGAGAAAGGCATTGTTCCTGACGGTGTAATAAGTGAATCAAGCATGGGGCACTCAGCCAATATTAAAAAAAGTGATATAGGAAAGTCAACCTATAAAGCAATTTTAGATTTTGGTCTTTTAGATGTTAACCAAGAGGGCTTGGAATTTGATGATAAAGGTAATAAATTTGTGGGTATCACATCAGATATGACAGTAATTGACATAGGAGACAATAAAGATAAAGATGGTAATAAAAAATATAGAATTGGCGATATGATATGCTTAGACCCTAATTATATTTCAGTTGCCCGATTATTAAACTCTAAGTTTATTGAAAAAAAATACATTAAATAGTTAGTTACTAATCAGTTAAATTAATACTCTGATATTGTGTGTTATAGGTATTTTGAACTAACTATTTGGTAAAGTTACAGGTTGCAAGTTGCGGGTTAAATCCCGAATCAGGTTCGGAACAGGCTTTGTAACTTGCAACCCGTAACGTTTAATTGAAATTACAATAATCACACTATCAGATATATAGCAGACTGATTAGTAACAATAGTTAATCATTGTTAAATTTTCACAGTTTTTTACTTAAACTTTAACCTTTGTACCTTAAACCTCAACAAAAATGGCAAGTACCTCAAAAATTGCAATAAGTTTAGATGCAATAAAACATAATGTTGATTTTGTAAGATCTTTGATAAGCAGCAAAACAATGCTTTCGGCCGTAATAAAAGGAAACGCCTATGGGCACGGTACATCGGTTATGGTTGAAGCACTTGAAACGGCCGGTGTAAATCATTTTTCGGTTTATTCATCGCCTGAGGCACTAAAAGCTTTTAATGCAAAATCGCCCAACTCAACAATTTTAATAATGGGCATTATATGCGAAAATGATTTAATGTGGGTAATAAAAAACAGTATTGAGTTTTATGTTTCAGATATAAATGACTTAGAAAAAGCAATAAGTTATTCAAAAAAAGCAGGTGAAAAAGCCCGCGTTCATATTGATGTTGAAACAGGAATGAACAGAACAGGTATAGCCCTTAAAGATTTAAAAGAGGCAATATCACTTATTAACTCAAATTTAGATTACTTAGAAATAATTGCAATTACATCGCACTTTGCAGGTGCCGAAAGTATAGCAAACCATATTCGTGTAAAAAAACAATACTCTACTTTTAAAAAACGGGTACAATATCTTAAAAACAACAAAATTATCCCTAAAATAAAACATATTGCCAGTTCGGCAGCTACAATTAATTACCCCGACACCCAATTAGATTTGGTTAGAATTGGTATTCTTCTGTACGGTTATTGGCCAACGATTGAGACTTTTATTAATTACATTCACCGACGAAAATTTAAGTATGACCCCATAAACAGAGCCATGAGTTGGTATTCAAAAGTAGCATCTTTAAAAAACATACCCATAGGCGAATTTATAGGTTACGGCATGAGTTTTCAGGCACAGCACACAATGAAAATAATGATTGTTCCTGTTGGATACTCTAATGGATATAGCCGTTCGTTAAGTAATAATGGACATGTTATTGTTAATGGTGAAAAAGCAATAATTGTAGGCAGTGTAAATATGAATATGATTATTTGTGATGTAACAAATATTAAAAATATAAAAGTTGGAGACGAAGTAGTGTTAATTGGGCAACAGGGACATAATGAAATATCTTTTTCATCGTTTGCTGATATGAACAATGCAATGAATTATGAGATTTTAGCCCGTTTACCGGAAAATATTAAACGTAGATTGCTCTAAAAAAAGAGCAAGTAATAATAAGTTACCTAATTAATCATTGTTCCTTTGTGTTTTTATTTCTTTGTGTTTTTGTGTCTTCGTGCCTTTGTGGTAATATTTAAAAAAAAATACTAAAACGCTAAACATTAGCGATAAATAAAACTATAAAAAAAAATACCCATCATAAAATATTTAATAAACCTTCATACCTTTGTGTCTTCGTGTTTTAATGATAATATTTTAAAAAAACAATGAAAAAATTTGGAACCTTTGGTGGCGTATTTATACCTAATATACTTACTATTTTAGGGGTAATTATGTATTTAAGAATGGGCTGGGTAGTTGGCAATGCAGGTTTGTTTAACACTCTTATAATACTAACTATTGCAAATTTAATTACACTGTTTACAGCTTTTTCAATGAGTTCAATTGCCACTAACATGAAGATGAAAGGTGGTGGTGCTTATTTTATGATTTCGCGGTCGTTAGGTATTGAGACAGGAGGTGCAATAGGTATTCCTCTTTATCTGGCTCAAGCAATGGGTATTGGACTATATATTGTTGGGTTTTCCGAATCAATTATAAATATTTATCCTCAAGCCAATGCACTGTTAATAGGTATTGCATCATTAATTGCACTTACCGTTGTTGCATTAATAAGCTCGGGTATTGTTGTTAAAATTCAGTATATAATATTTGGTATTGTTATACTGTCATTGGTTTCATTCTTTACAGGAATTTCACCTGATTTTAATACTATTAATACCAAACCTAATTATAGTGACGGTTTTGAATTTTGGAGTGTATTTGCCATATTTTTTCCGGCTGTAACAGGTATTTTATCGGGTGTAAGCATGAGTGGCGATTTAAAAAACCCGGCTAAAAGTATTCCAAAAGGAACTATTTTATCGGTTATAGCCGGATTTGTTATTTACTTTTCAATTGCAATTTGGTTTTCAGCCGTAGCAACTCCCCAACAACTCACTTCTGATAATGGTATAATGATATCAATTGCACGCTGGAGCCCGTTAATATACCTTGGTATTTGGGGAGCTACACTATCATCAGCTTTAGCTAATATAATGGCAGCACCGCGTACAATGCAAGCTTTGGCATCTGACGGAATATTGTTTAAGATATTAAAAAAAGGAAAAGGAGAGGGAAATGAACCTGTAATAGCAACTATTGTTACATTTTTTATTGTATCGGCAGTAATATATATTGGTAAATTAAATGTTATTGCATCGGTTTTAACCATGTTTTTCCTTATTACCTATGGTTCAATAAATATAATTGCTTTTATAGAGAAAGTTATAAACCGCCCTGGCTACCGCCCTACATTTAAAGCACATTGGCTTATATCACTTATTGGTGCGGTTGGTTCAATTTGGGTTATGTTTATAATAAATGTTGTTGCATGCCTTGTTGGTTTTGCCGTAGTAATATTAATATATTTTTTACTGATGCGTATTCAATTGCAAAAAAATTGGGGCGATGTTAGGCGGGGTGTATGGAGTGCTATTATTCAACATTCGCTTTTTAAGTTAGACAAACTAAAGGAACACCCAAAAAACTGGAGACCAAACATTTTAGTATATTCAAAAGATGATACATCTAAAAAAAAGCTGCTTAATATAGCTGTACCACTTACCAAAAAAAATGGATTTATAACCTTTGTAAACCTTTATAACATAAACGATACCAAACAAGATGATTTAATAAACGGACAAAACGATTTTAAACAATATTTAACAGAAAACAATATTTCAGCATTCCATAGCGATGTACTATCCGACAATGTTTATTCAAGTCAAATGATATCAGCTCAAGCACATGGTATTGGCGATTTTAAACATAATACAATACTATTGGAATGGGCGGACCCCAAAAGACACTGGATGTTTACCAAGGTTTCGGATATGAGCAAACAATTTAAGCTAATTCGGTTTTATCGAAACATGAATTTAAGCTTAATGATAATGAATATTAATATAGAAACAGAAACACAAGTTTATAAAAATATTGATGTTTGGTGGGACCCAAGTCAGGATAATGGCAGCTTTATGTTACTTGTAGCACACCTTATAACGTTGGGCAATATTTCATTAGATTCAATAATAAATATTAAAACCATTGTGTTAAAAGAAAAAAAGAATGAAACAAAGCAATTACTTGAAAAGCTTGTTCATAATTCACGTATTAAAGCAAATATTCATGTACTGTATCCTGAAGACGAAGAGGTAAGAAAACATGAAATATTGTACAATAACATTCAACATGTAAAAAAAGGAAAAGAGAAATTATTAAACCTTTTTAATAATCTTACGGGAAAACAAGCAGAGAATCAACTTGAAAACAATCACAATACTCTTAAAAAAGAAAATGAAAATGAAAATATTAATTTGAACAATAACAACAATGATGATGCTAAGGAGATAAATGAAGATAAAGAGATTAAAGAAAAACTGTCGGAAAGTTTAGATGAAAAGGATAAATTTTTGATTAAAAAGAATATCAATAACTTAATTGTTAAAAACTCGGTTGATGCCAACCTTGTATTGCTGGGATTTAATTTGCCCAAAGAGGGAAAAGAACAGGAATATATCGAAAAAATTGATGAATTGTTAAAACAATTGCCCGACACCTTACTTGTTAACTGCCCTTTTGAGCTCGATTTATTTGGATAATTCGATATATTCATTATATTAAACAGCAATAAATTGAAACGAACTAAACCTTTGTGCTTTTGTGTTTTCGTGGTAAAAAATAATTAAGCATCAACAATAAATAAAATTACAAACAGATAAAACACCACGACAAAATATTTAGTAAACCTTTGTGCCTTTGTGTTTTCGTGGTAAAAAAAAACTAAGCATCAACAATAAATAAAATTACAAACAGATAAAACACCACGACAAAATATTTAGTAAACTTTTGTGCCTTTGTGTCTTCGTGGTAAAAAAAAAACTAAGCATCAACAATAAATAAAATTACAAACAGATAATATAATATTTAGTAAACCTTTGTGTCTTTACAACTTCGTGTCTTAGTGGTAATATTTTTGTATTAAAACATTAAGCATCAACGATAAATAAAATTATAAACAAATGAGAAAATCAACATTTGCTATATTATTCTTTGCTCTGCTAATTGTGGTGTTTGCTACCCAAAATGCACTGCCTGTACAAATTACATTTTTTAAATGGCATTTTAGTTCGCCATTATCTCTAATAATTCTAATATCATTCATTTTAGGTTCGCTATTCTCTTTTATATCATCATACATAATGATGCAAAAAAATAAACAGATTATTAATGAAAAAGATGTAATAATAA
>CBDUWQ010000124.1:0-11650 GCA_965370965.1 uncultured Bacteroidales bacterium | reverse complement strand
CTGATATTCAAATATATAACATGAATATTTTAACTTAGTAAAGTAGAATTAATAGACTATCTTCAATAGTATTATTTTCAATATTGGCTATTAGCTTATTTGTAAAAAGCAGAGAAAGAAAGGTTAGTAATATGATTGCAACTTTTTTCATAAAAGCTTAGTTTATGTATTACTCAAGCTCAGACCAAACCAAAGCACTGCTACCCAATATAGCAGCGTTATCACCCAACTCTGATTGTAGTAGCTTAATGCTATTATTATAAACCGATAGCATATTTTTATTCATATAATATTTAACTTGATCAAAAAGTATGCTGCCAGCTTTAGTAACACCACCAAATAAAAATATAGCTTCATTTCCTGTAATTGCAGTAAGATTTGCCAACGATTTGCCGAGTATCTCAGCAGTTTTTTTAAATACTTTTAAAGCTATAAAATCATTATTTTTAGCAGCATCGGCAACCATTTTAGCTGTTAATTTTGAATATGGTATATCCCGTAATTCGCTGGGTTCAGTATAATGTGCTAATAAATCAAATACCGTACGCACTAAGCCTGTTGCCGATACGTAGGTTTCTAAACAACCTTTTCGCCCGCAATTGCAATTGCGTCCATTGTGATCAACAATAACATGTCCTAATTCGCCGGCATGTCCATTGTATCCGTACATTAGCTTACCATTAACAACAATTCCGCTGCCAAGTCCTGTGCCAAGAGTAACAACAGCAAAATTTTCCATTTTTTTTGCACCTCCGTAAATCATTTCACCTAGAGCCGCTGCATTAGCATCATTGGTTAAAAAAACCGGAGTATTACAATGATTTAAAAAAAGTGCTGCAAATTCAATTGTACCTCTCCATCGTAAATTTGGAGCATCATCAATAGTTCCTTTATAATAATTTGCATTAGGCGCCCCTATACCAATACCTTTTATCTCAAAATCTTGTTTAATTGTTTTTTTACCCCTTTCAATCTCTTGGCAAATATCAAAAACATAGTCTTCAACTTTTGCTCTTGTTTGGGTGGGTATTGACGATTGATAATATATCTTCCCTTCTCTATCAATAATTCCTATTGCAGTATTTGTACCTCCTATATCTATTCCAATAGCAAGATTAATCATATTATGACTTTATTTTAAATATAACATATTTAGTATAAAAATGCAAAAATAATTAATATAATAATGAGTTTACTAAATAAGTCTTATTTTTTTATCTTACTTAATATTCGTAATTCAGTTCTTCGGTTTAATGCTTTATCTTTTGGCGAGCTATTTAATGATATGGGTTTTGTTTCACCATACCCTTTATATGTAAGTCTTTTTTGGTCTGTTTTTTCTGCAATTAAATAATCGTAAACAGCTTTTGCCCTTTTTACAGAAAGCTGCAGGTTGTATTCGCTTGTGCCTGTATTATCGGTAAACCCACCTATTTCAAAAACCCAATCGGAGTTATTTGCTATAAATTCCCTAATTTTTATTAGCTCGGCGTGCGAGTCCGGCAGCAACTCATATGAATCTAATTCAAAGAAAATATTTTGTAGAACGATAGATTTATCAGCTTGCACTTTTTGTAATTCAATGTTTTTATGCAAAGGGTTTTCATATGAATGGGCTTTGGTAAGGTTAATATGCATTGATTTAAACAGGTAACCTTTACACGATATATTAAGTGCATATTTATTTCTGCTTGGCAGGCATACGGTAAAATTGCCGTTAAGTTTATTTGACAATACATTCATACTTACTATCTCGGTAGCAACATTAATAAGTTGGATTTTTGCTTTAAGTGGTTTATGCGAATCTATATCGGTAACCATACCTGTTAAATATGAAACGGGTAGGGGGCGGGCTTTTTCAGGAACGGCAAATCTATAAATGTTTCTTGAGCTGTCATTATAATTTGATGAGAAATAGGCCGTAGTACCTTTATTGTCTATAAACAGTCCAATCTCATCGCGGTAGGTATTAATGGGATATCCAATGTTTTCGGGTTTTTCCCACTCTAATGAATCCGATATGCGGCTATAAAAAATATCTTTCATACCAAGTCCAAGGTGCCCATCGGAGCTAAAATAAAAGGTTTGATTATCGGGATGAAAAAAAGGCGATTCTTCATCATATTTAGTATTAATTGTAGTACCCATATTTATTGGCTCCGACCATAATCCTCGTTCATCAATTTCAGAATACCAAATATCCATTCCGCCAATTCCATCGGGTCTGTTTGACGAGAAATAGAGGGTGTTGCCATCGGCAGAAAGGCAGGGTTGTTTTTCAGAGCGGTTTGTATTTATGGGTTTCCCTGCATTGCTTGGTTTTGACCAACCTGTTTGTGTTTTATAGGCAAAATAAATATCGCACCTGCCTAAACCGTCAACTCGGTTGCAGGCTGTAAATACAATCGTATTACCATCGGCTGATATTTTTAGGGCACCTTCGTTACCGGCTGTGTTAATAGGGCGTCCCAAAGGAATACCTTTTGTCCATTGCCCGTTGACTTTATTGCTGATATAAAAATCTTCTTGATGGGCATAGTCGCCATAAATTGTTTTTCGGGTGGTATCAAGCAGTAAAACTGAATATATAAGGGTGTTGCCATCAATAGACAGTGATGGCCAGTACTGATCGTTTTTTGTATTTATGGCCTTACCGAGCGATATTGGTTTAAAATCAACAGGGTTTTTAATTAATGATTGTGCAAAATTGCATTTGTTTATAAAAACAATAGCCTTGTTTTTACTTGATTCTTTTATGTTTTTTTGTTGTAAAAATTCCTCAAGGTTTTTTTTTGAATGTTGGTAATTGCCAACATTCCATTGTGCTATTCCAAGGTTATATTGCGCATATGGAAAATAATTTGGGTTAAAGGCAACAACTTTTTGTAAATCAGTTATCTGCTTATTGAACATATAATTAACTCTAAAAAGCTCGGCACGCAACAGGTAGGCATCAATAAATTCAGAGTCTTTTTTAATGGCGGCATTCAGCTTTTTTTCAACCAATTTATAATCTCCGGTATTAAACGCCGATATTGCCTCTTCATAATGTTTTATGGCTTTTTTAGATTGGGTAGCATATTTATGCTGACTAAAACCACTATTATATATAAATAGAAATATAAAGGAGAATAGGATTATACGCATGCTAATTCTGTTTTACACTTGAAAACCAATAACTAAAATATCATCAACTTGCATACTGTCGCCTCTCCAGTTGTTTATTGATTTTTGTAATGCTATTTTTTGCTCGTGCATAGGTAGCTTATAATTTTCAAGTAACAGGGTTTTAAAGTTTTTTGTCATAAATTTTCTTTGCTTTGGTCCTCCAATCTGGTCAGGATACCCATCGGAGAACATGTAAAATATATCGTTAGGCTGTACGTCAATAACGTGGTTTGTAAAGTTTACCTCTTTAAAATAAACTGATACGGGTTGGCGGTCGGCTTTTACTATAATTAGTTCCTCATCTCTTATAATATACAATGAGTTAAAGGCACCAGCATATTGCACCTGTTTTTTATCGGTGTCAATTACACAAATTGCTAAGTCCATTCCGTCTTTTTGTGTCGATTCTAAATCAGTTTGTCCTAATGTAAGTTTTATTTTTTCTCGTAAGTGGTCAATAATTTCACCTGCTGTTGGCTCGGGCAGTTGGCTTGTTATTTCGCTTAAATATGATATGCCTAACATGCTCATAAAGCCACCCGGAACACCATGTCCGGTACAATCGGCTGCTACAAAAACTATTTTATTGCCCAAAGGCTTAAAAAAGTAAAAATCACCACTTACAATATCGCGCGGGTTAAATAAAATAAAGTGATTTGGCAACATGGCCTCAATAATTTCATCATGTGGCAACATGGCTGTTTGTATCCGTTTGGCATATCGAATGCTTTGTGTTATTTCGTCGTGTTGTTTCTCAATCCTCGATTTTTGCTCTTCAACTGTAATAGTGCGTTCTTTTACTTTTTGTTCAAGTATGCGCTTGTCGTTTTTTAGTTTTTGCAACCTTATTTTAAATATTATAAAAGCAATTAGGGTAAACAATAAAACCAAAAGAGAGTAAAATAGTGTAGTTTGGGTAAATGGTTTAGGTACACTAATTTGAATGCTTTTGCCTTTGGCAATTTGTCCAAGGGTATTTTTTGCTTTTATAAGTAATGTGTAATTACCCGGAGGAATATACCCCAAATTAATTTCTGAAATAGAAGACCATTCAGACCATGATGGATTTAACCCTTTAATAAAGTAGCTATACGTTACACCATTTTGTAAAATATAAAAAGGGGCACTAAATTTTGTTGTAATGTTGTTTTGTTTTGATTTTAAACTAATATCATTACTAATAACTATATTTTGCAAATTTGATTGTAAATCCATTAGTGTTACTTCAAAATTTATTTGGTCTATTTTTGTTTGTCGGTTTAATTTTAAAATATGGTTTTCATCATCAACAAGCCAAAGGTTATTGTCTGTATCTAAATCAATATATCGTATATCTTTAAAAATGCTTAGCCTGTTTTTGAAGCTACTGTTTTTATTTAATTTGGTATTGCAACATAAAGTCCAATGGGCATTGTTATAAAGCCATGTAAAGTTATTTTGATTGTGTATAAGGTAGTTGTCATCAGCAAATTCGCGTATTACATTTAATTTACCATCATTGTTAAAATGATACAATTTATTGCTGGTAAAAACCATTATCGAATCATTTATTTTTTTAATGATAAGGGTTTGTCCTGTGTTTTCAGGCAATTCAATTTCTTGTAAAATCTCTATTTTTTTGTTTTTAAAATGTCCTCTAAATAGTGAATTTTCATACGATACCACCCATTTATTATTCTTGTCATAAACAATTGAATTGATAAATGTATTAGTGGTTTGGGCAAAATGGTCAATTTTCCATTTATTGTTTTTTCTGAATATTTTATAAATACCATTGTTTGTGCTGCAATAGGCTTCGGTACAACATTCCGAAGTATAAATATCAACAATATACCTGTTTTTAAGAATATTTTCCGACTCTTTTCCATTTATGGCATACAACCCGTTATTTCCGGCAACCAGTAAATAATTTTTGTATGGTACAAGCTGGGTAAATTTGCCTTTCATGCCTTCAACTTGTTTAAAGTAGTGGCTTATTGATTTTAAGCTTCTTTTTTTTATGGTTCTGGTTTTGTGAATTACCTTTTTTTGAGTTTTTGCATTTCTTTTGCCAACTTTCTCTTTCTTTTTTTTCGATTTAAATAAAGAGAAACCTTTTTTCTTACTGTTACCATTTTTATTTACATCTTGTTTTTTATTAGGAACTTTAACAGTTACATTAACCGGCACTTTAACTATTATCTTAAACTCGTCATAATTTTTAACTTCATCTAAAATAAAGAGTCCATTACTGGTTGCAACGTATAAATTTTGGTTAAAATTATTAATGGCAATAGGGTTTCCTTGTAATCCGGGGTAATAACTGTAATTTTCTATTCCAAGGTTAAAATCAACGCGGCTTATTCCAAACGCATGGCTAAGCCATATCCCTTGGTCGGCATCTACAAATACTGCCCTTATTTCGTCATCGGGCAAACCGTTAAAATAGCTTACTTGTTTTATTACCTTTCTTTTTTTATAATCAATAATAGCAATACCCCCTGCCAAACTCGATACTATTAGGGTTGAATCGGTATAATAATATCCGCTGGTAACCATATTGTTTTCAAAAAATGGCGACGAAAGAACAAAAGATGAAAATGATTTACCATTATATGAGTAAGTTGTATTATCGGCTGTTCCAAGAATTATAGTTGTTGAATCAATTGACACACCATAGGTAAATTCATCAACCGGAAAATCGGCATCTGTTAATTCAACAAGTTTATTATTATCAATAATATGCGGAAAATATTCAATAACAAAATAGAGTTTTCCTTTATATTCAAGTACTTCATCAATAATTAAACCTTGTGTAGAGTATTCATCAATTTTATTTAAGGTTTTGGCATTGTACCTAATTATTAATGAATCGGAAATAAAATATACAGTATCGTTTAAAAGATGTATATTCTTAAAATCATTATTGTTTTTTTTATTTAATAGTTTGTAATTGTAATTTCCATAATATGAATGCTCAAGTACTCCAAAGTTTTCACTTCCAGATACCCAAACCCTATTATTATTTTTGTCGTTTAATATTGCATATGGTGTAAAGGGGGTCTTAATAAGGGTTTGGTTAACACCATCATAAATAATAACACCTCGTTCAACTCCAAATAACATATTTTTATTATTATCTTGGCTAATAGACCAGCACCATTTATCGGCTTTATTTAATAAATGAATATCAGATACAAATACTCCATTGCTTTGGGCATTTAACAAACTTGGAATACATAATATTATAATGAGAAACAAGTTTTTCATAGTAGGTAAAAATTAAAAAATGCACCCTTCAATTTTAGAGAAGTTAAATATAATACATTTTTAGTTAAATTCCGAGAGTGTAGGAGCTTTATCTGTTAGGTATTATTGTCTATATTACAACCCTTTATGAAAACAATTGAGAATATTAGGATAACTTTCAAATTAATAATCCTGTTTTTAATTCCGTTTTTGTTTCTTTACATTTTTGTTGTGTTAAATGCTTGAAACTTCTAATATCAAACATTGATTAAAAAAAGTTTATTGATAATATCACACAAAATATTTTAATTGAATGCCAAGCTTAGGCTTTGTTATTTAGTAACAATAAGCAAATTAGTGTTATGCCATGTAAAGTTATTTTTAAAAATGAAAATTGCTTAGAACGCATTTAGCCTGAATTGTTTAATTTATTGACAGACCTTAATCATCAATAAAAATAAAAATGCAACCCATAATTAATATAGGAATACTGGCGCACGTTGATGCCGGAAAAACCACCCTAACAGAAAACATGCTTTACCTTTCGGGTGCTACGCGCACTAAAGGCAGCGTTAACAATGGCACGGCAATTACCGACAGTTTAAATATTGAAAAGAAAAGGGGTATTTCAGTTAAGCTGGCTGCAACAGCTTTTAATTGGAACGGGGTACAGATAAACCTGATTGATACACCTGGTCATGCCGGTTTTTCAGCAGAGGTAGAGCGCTGCCTTAGTATTTTAGATGGCGCAATTCTAGTTGTTTCGGCTGTAGAAGGAGTTCAGGCTCATACATATGCTTTGTGGGATGCACTGCAAACCATGAAAATACCGACCCTTATTGTTGTAAATAAAATTGACCGACCCGGAGCCGATTTCTCAAATATTTTAGATGAAATTAAAAAAGAGCTTGGCATAAAACCCTTTCCGCTACATTCGCCCGAAAACGAAGGGAGCAACAATGCTGGTTTTATTCCCTTATGGGAAGGAGATGAGTTGCTTTGCGATGCATCGGGCATAAAAAACATGGCAATTGAAAGTATTGCCGAATTAGATGAGAAACTGCTTGAACAGTACCTTGATGGTATAATACCTGAAAATAGCACTTTGCTTGATTTGGCAAAAAAATACTTTTTAAAATTAGACTTGGTTCCGGTACTTGCAACCGTGGCAAAAGAAAATATTGGAACAAATGCATTGTTAGATGCTGTTACCCAATATTTTAAAAGTAAGAAAGCTAAGGTAGATATTGATTTTTCGGCCATGGTTTTTAAAGTTGAGCACGATGCTAAATTGGGGAGACTGGCTCATATAAGGGTTTTTACAGGAATTATTAAGCCCCGTAATTCGGTTTATAATGCTACGCAGGGCAAAAGTGTAAAAGTAGCCCAGTTAAAAAAGGTATTTACACAAAAACTGCAAGACATTACCGAACTGTTGGCCGGAGATGTGGGTGTGGTTAGCGGTTTTACCGATGTAATGGCAGGTAATGTTTTAGGAAATGCCCAAAATGTACCAAAACCCACAATAATACAGCAACCTGTTTTAACGGTTCAGGTTAAAGCTATAATAAATGAGCAATATGCAGCATTGGCCAATGCACTATATTTATTAAATGTTGAAGACCCTGCATTGGGGTTTTTATGGTATAAAAAAGAGGAGGAATTGCATTTAAAACTTATGGGCGCAATTCAAACAGAGATATTGCAAAGTGTTATTTTGGAGCGTTTTGGAGTTAAATGTGAGTTTACTGAACCTACCATAATATATAAAGAGATACCCAAAACAAAAGCCGAAGGTTTTGCAAAATATACAATGCCAAAACCCTGCTGGGCAATTGTAAAGTTTATAATTGAGCCCGGCGAGTTAGGCTCAGGGGTTGTGTACAAGTCGATAGTAAGCGTTGATAAAATTGCCCGTAAATACCAAAACGAAGTTGAAAATACAATTGAGAAAGCATTGCAACAAGGCATAAAAGGATGGGAGGTAACCGATATAAAAATTACCCTTGTAGGCAATGAAGACCATGAAGTACATTCAAACCCCGGCGATTTTGTTTTAGCAACACCAATGGGAATAATGAACGGATTAAAAAATACTAATACCCAACTATTGGAGCCAATGTATAATTTTGAGATAAAAGCCTCGGAGCAATTGCTGGGAGCCATTACAAGCGATTTGACTAAAATGCGTGCCACTTTTGCAAACCCCAAATTTATAAATGGAAGGTTTATTTTAACAGGAAAAACCCCGGTAGCTACATCAATAGATTATAGTATTAGGCTAAACTCGCTAACTGGCGGTAAAGGCAAAATAAAACTTAGCTTTGGGGGCTACAAAAAATGTACAGACGATCAGGGTGTTATCCGAAAATACAAAGGTGTAAACCCTTTAGATGCTAGCCAATGGATACTGCATATGCGGGGTGCCTTTAAAGCTAATGAACGCAAATAGTAGTTATGAAAAAACGCCGATTCAAGGGATTATCTGAACCAGCGCGCTGAATTCTATAAAATTTAGGAATTACGGCTCTATTTTAGGTTGTAACTAATAAGTAAAATTTTATTCTGCCAATCGGTCAACACATTTAATGCTGAAATTAATGACAGTTTTGTAATAATAGGGTTTGCCTCGTCTTCTTTTGTAACTCTGTAAATGTCAATATCTTTAATTAGCCTGCTTATTAAATTGTTCGAATTTGATTTTAGAATCTTGGTTTTATACTTATCAAATTGCTTATTAAATTGAATAAAGCCTGCATCGTTAAAAAACTGTATTGGCATTTTTTTGTTTTTATCATAAATCATATGGTAATTTATACTGCCATCGGGTTCTAAAGCATCTACATTATCAGAATTTACAGATGTAATTAAACTTTGTTTTATTTTTTCAATTTCATTAATAAGCTGTTCAGAGTTCTTGGAGGCAGTAAATTTTGTTTGGGATGCTAAAAATTTATTTGCATCAGCAATTGACTGTGTTGAATGTGCATAAGCATTTATCACATTGTAACTTGTACTTAACGCCAACAACGATGAAAATACAGCGAGATATATCATAAATAAAATAATACTGAAAAAATGCAAATCGGTTTTTAGTTTTCGTTTGTTATGATAAACAATGTAAGCAGGTAAAAATAAAACAAAGGGCAGTGGTAGTCCTACTATTAAAAACCAACCGGCGCCCGGCCAGTTAAGTATTTTAAACAGCATACCAACAAAACTCACAAAAAACGCAAAAAATGCTGTATGAAATACCAGCTTAAGCAGTTTGTCATTGGTTGATTTTAATAACTTATAATAAGATATGGGCAAAAACACCAAGGTTAAACTCATTAAACCTATTATTAGAAGTATTGCAGCACCAGGAAAATGCATTAATTTAAATATGGTTCCAAATAAAATAATTGAAAGGCATACTATGCCTATAATATATACAGTCTTTTTCATTATCTATAGTTTTTTTGGGTTAGTAATTAATGCCGAAAGGGCTGTGTTTTCAGCTAAGCGTATTTTATACTGCCAAAACGATAGTTTATTTATTGCTACCGTAGGCGGTATTTCATTAAATATGTACTCCTCCCACAATAAAGTGCAACTATTGTTAAAAATAATTTTTTCATCGGTATTTATTAATATGTTAATAACAGATGTTTTGCTAAGGCTATCTATTATTATTTTATTATAATAGTTTTTAAACAATTCTAAATCAGCCTTTAGTTTAGGAAGTGGTGATTTAATATTATTTATTGATAACAAATAGTTTACATTGTTTTCTTTGCTAAAATGTATGTCTCCTATTTTTAATAGCTTAATGGCTTCATTTTTATTGATGCTGTTTTGGGTTTGAATAATCAATAATTTTATTGCATCTAACTCATTATAAATTAAGTCAGCTTGTTTTGTAAATTGAATAACCAACTTGTTTTTTGAGTTAAATGCAACTTTATTATTATTTAAAAATTCTGCTGTTAAATTGAATGATTTCTCTTGATATTTAAAATCAATTAATGTGCTATCGTTTCTTGATAAGTTCATAAAAAAGCTTAATACAATAAATTGCGTTAATGCAATAATTCCAAAAATAAAATCGATTCTTATTTTTTTTGAATTACGCACCTCGTGTAAATAAAATAGCGGAACAAAAACCAAAATGAGTAAAATACCTCCAAAAGCAAGCAATAAATTTGCACTGGGCCAGTGTTGTATTTTAAAAACTATACCACTTAAAAATATCATTAATGAAATATGTCCCACAAGAAATACAGATTTGTTGATGCTCGTTTTTTTTATCTGCAATAAAATAATTAAAGGTATTAATCCATATGTAAGTAACGCCACTCCTATTAAAAATAGCATATTGGCATCAGGCCAATGCATAATTTTAAAAAGCACACCGGTCATAAAAACAATACCGCCAATAAAGCTAATAATATAAATTACAGCTTGCTTTTTTTGGTTAACCTCTTTAAACATTACATAAAGCAATGTTGGGTAAAAAACCAGTGTAGTAAAAATAAAACTTACCGTTAACATAAAAGCTGCCCCCGGCCAGTGTTCAATTTTAAACATTGCACCAATAGCCATAAATGCCATTGCGAGCACTCCAATCATTTTCATCGATTTTTTCATAATTCTATAATTTTTATCAATTAACATTAAGGTATCTTGTTGTATTTGCCGTAATCCCTTAATGCCAAATTCCTTTTTTGTAAAGCCATAAGCTTCCGAAAACGAAATCTCTTGCTCCATGCGATATTCAATATCGCAACAAACATGATCAATCAAATCGGCACATAGGTGTGAAAAATTAATCCCTTCATTTTCCACATCGGTTGTTACAATTGCTATTTGATGTTCAGTTAACAAGCACATGTTTCAAAACCAAGTTGGGGAGTTAATAAAATTTTAATGGTTTGCATAAATTCTTCAAGTTCTTTAATACGCTCTTTTGCATTTATACATCCTTTTTCGGTAAGTTTATAGTAAATTCGGTTTCGGTTATTTACTACTTCAGCTTCTGTAAAAACAGCGCCCTCTTTTTCTAATTTATGCAAAATAGGGTATAATGCACCGTAAGTAAGTTTGATTTTCCCGTTTGAAATTTTTTCAACTTTTTGGGTTATCTCATATCCATACATACGACTATTTTCTGCCAACAGCTTTAATACTATTGATTTTAACGAACCCTTAATTAATTCTTTTGGTATCATGCTATATTGTTTTTGTATTAATATTGGATACAAATATATAATAT
>CBDUWQ010000123.1:0-11666 GCA_965370965.1 uncultured Bacteroidales bacterium | reverse complement strand
ATGGCGATGTTCCAACATGGGCAGTCGGCTTCTATCCGGTAAAAAAACAAAAGGGTAGTATAGGATATTAACTGCCAATAATGGTGGTGTTATTCAGTTGTCATTCGGTTGTCATTCAATGGTCATTAAATAGTCATTCGGTTTGTATAAATATTACAAAGTAGTAGTTGTGTTTTGTAATATAAAGTATTATATTTAATTGATATATAGATATTTATATAGCTTATGCTCTATATACCCTATTAATAAAGGATATTAGGCATGTTTATTTACATATTTACTTTAATAAATGTAAATATATCATTTAATAGTCATGCAATTATTATTAATAACTACAAACAATAAAACATATAAACAACTGATTATAAGGCATATGTGGTTTGTTTAGAAAGTTTGTAGTACACCAAATACAAGGTGGCAAAGTAATGCTGTATTCTATTACTGACATCTAACTTATTATGTATTTTTTTAGCTAACCCGATCTAAATTATCTGCATAACCTTTTTAATTAACTTATCTCTTTCAATTTTGCCTGAGTTAGTTAACGGAAACCTATCAATAAACAGAATGTTTTTAGGGCAATAATATGGAGTAAGCAGTGTTGTTAATTTATTGGATAAATTAGTTGTGTTAAATGGTTTACCCATAATAACCAAAACAGCTTTTTCGCCAAGTTTTTTATCGGGCAATCCAACAATGCAATATGGCAGGATAATTAAATCAACAATTTTATTTTCAATCTCTTCAGGCAATATTTTTACACCTCCAGAATTTATTATAAAATCGGTACGGCCTCTCCATTCAAATGAGCCACTATCATCAATTAAATTAATAACATCGTTTGTTTTAAGCTTATAAATATCCAATTGAGGGTAATCAATTACCATTTTATTATCATGGTCTTGCGAAATATTAATTCCGTTTAACGGCATAAAAAAGTTTTTGTAAACGGGAGCTATTTGTTTTACTGCTATATGCGAAAGAGTTTCGGTCATACCGAAGGTTTCATAAGCAATTACATTATGCTTTTTTAATTCGGCAATCAACAAATTATTGACTTTTGCGCCACCAATAATTAATTGTTTAATAAGGTTGAATTTTTGTGGCATTGCAATGCTTTGTTGCACTTGCATAGGAACCATTGCAGCAAAATCAATTGGTGCGTTTAATTCTTTAACCGGATTTTCCGATGGTTTAACACAAATAAGGTTCATGCCAGATGCCATTGCCCTAACCAACATCATTTTTCCGGCAATATAATTGGCAGAAAGACAAAGCAGTGCTGTTGATTTATTGTTTAAATTAAAATATTTACAGGTGTTATTTGCTGATGCAAGCATATGCTTTTTTTGTACCAATATAACTTTTGGGATACCTGTTGAACCTGAAGTTTCTATTTTAATGGTTTCAGAATTATTTGCCCATTGTTGTAAAAAATCAATTATATCAACCCACCATTGACTGCTATTATTTTGTGTGCCCAGTTTATGCCAGTTTGCACTTTTTGTATTAATTAATTGGTTGTTGATTTTTATGTTCATGTATTTGTTATTTTGTTATAGCCTTATATTGACACTTAATTTTTTGAACCACATAAGATAAGACAATTAAGAACACATAAGAATTTACTCAATAGCTACATGGTTGCTAATTTTAAGTCCCATTTTGTTTTTGGATTATACCAAAGCTGTTCTCCTACAATCTTCAATGGCGATACAATATTGTTTGAAAAAACCTGTCCTGTTCCTAATCCCTGCGGCATGTCCAACCCATTTATAAATGTCCATTGGGCAATTGCATTTAACCCAATATTTCCTTCTAAAGCCGATGTTACCCACCAACCAATTCCTTTATTATCAGCCAATAATGACCATTTTTTTGTTTCATTAAGCCCACCCACCAACGATGGCTTTAATATAATATATTGAGGCTTTATGGTGTTCAATAAGTCTTCTCTTTTACTGATGCCGGTGATGCCAATTAACTCTTCATCCATAGCAATGGGTATGGGTGTATTTTTACAAAGATTGCTCATTTTATTCCAATTGCCTTGTTTTATAGGCTGTTCAATGGAGTGGATATGATATTTTGAAAGTGCATCTAATTTTTCAAAAGCATTATTGGGGCTAAAAGCACCATTTGCATCAACCCTTATTTCAACATCATGTTGAGAGAAAGTTTTTCGGATATGCTTTAGCAGAATAAGTTCATCATTAAAATCAATGGCTCCAACCTTTATTTTAATACAGGTAAAACCCTGTTTAACCTTTTCTTTTAACCTTTGTAACATAACATCTCTTTTACCCATCCAAATTAGGCCATTTATTTTGATGCCTTTTTTACCTGTTGTAAAATCCGACGAATATAAAATTCTTCTTCCGCCAGTTTCAAGGTCTGTTAAAGCGGTTTCAATACCAAATTTTACTGCCGGAAAATTTGTAAGGTCTTTGTTGTTTATAAATAAACCGGGGTTTTTAATAAACTCGTTTAATAATACCTCAACTTGCTCTGTGCTTTCGGGTGATAGTTTTGGTATTAGTGATACCTCGCCCAAACCAAATGTTTCAGGGGTATCAACATTCCAAATCTTAATAAAATACGAAGGCTTTTTTGTTAAAACTCCTCTTGATGTTCCGCCGGGCAGGTTAAAAATAAAAGTGTAAGGTATATATTCTGCTTTAAGCATATAATAAACATTTACGGTACTGCTGCAAATATAGTCATTCAGTTGTTAATCGATGGTCATTTGATTGTCATTCGGTAGTCATTCAATTGTCATTAATGCTGGGCAATGATTGGTTTTTCATAAAACTAAGCCAATTCCTACCCATAGTGATATAAACAATGTTGATAGTGAAAGCCTTTTTAGTTCGCTATCTAACTTATAAGGTTCTTTGTTTTTAATAACTTTAATGCAGTGTATTAATAACGGTGTTACAGGAATGACCAATGACACCAAAACCCAGATTTTTCCTAAAACAGATAAGTATAACCCAAATAATAATATGCTTATAACAATTAGCAGAAGATGGTATATTTTACTTCCTTTTTTACCAAGTTTTACGGCAAGGGTAATTTTAGCTGAGTTTTTATCGTTTACAATATCGCGCATGTTGTTTATGTTTAAAACCCCTGAACTTAATAAACCTACGGCAGCAGCAGGTAACAATACTAACCATTGTATTTTTGAGGTTAATAAAAAAAAGGTGCCCCAAACTGCTGCAATACCAAAAAACAAAAAAACCATTATGTCGCCAAAACCTTTATAACCAAACGGTTTTTTGCCTATGGTGTATTTTATAGCTGCCCCAATAGCTACAATTCCTACAATTAAAAAAAGAATAAATATGTAATTAAAAACGCTATTTAATGATGCAATTAATAAAAAGATTCCTGCACAAAAAGCCAAAAAGCCTACTATATAAACAGCATATTTCATCTCATTTGGGCTAATTACGCCACTTTGAACTGCACGCTCGGGACCAACCCTGTTTTTGTTATCGGTGCCATGGTCAAAATCGCCATAATCATTAGCTAAATTTGAGAGTATTTGAAGCAGCAGCGTGGTAAACAGAGCTAAAGCAAAAATACTGCTGTGAAATTGTTTTTGGCTGTATGCCAATAAACCGGATAGTACAATGCCTGATACTGCCAAAGGCAATGTTCGTAATCGGGTGGCATTTAGCCAGACTTTTAGTTTTGTTTTATTCATAATTCTGCATCATCCGTATAACCAGTAGTCTTCATAAACACATAAAATTTAATGATTATGAATCTTAAAATACTAACAATAAATTCATTAACTAATTTCTATTCTTGTAAAAAATAGAGGTAGCCATAAGTAAACCCTAAGGCAGACGTTTGTATTTACTAAAATCTGGTTTGCGTTTTTCAAGAAAAGCTGTTTTACCCTCCTGTGCCTCATCTGTGTAATAGTACAGCATAGTGGCGTTACCTGCAAGTTCTTGTATTCCGGCTTGCCCGTCGAGTTCGGCGTTTAACCCGGATTTAATCATGCGCAGTGCAATGGGAGATTGTTGCAGTATTGTATTACACCAGTCAACCACTTCATCTTCCAATTTTTTAAGAGGAACAACTTTGTTTACCAACCCCATGCTTAAAGCCTCTTGTGCCGAGTATTGGCGACAAAGAAACCATATCTCTCGGGCTTTTTTTTGTCCTACGTGGCGTGCTAGGTACGATGAACCAAAGCCCGCATCAAAACTACCAACCGTTGGCCCTGTTTGCCCAAATATTGCATTGTCCGATGCTATCGACAAATCGCACATTACATGCAATACATGTCCGCCACCAATGGCATAACCGTTAACCATTGCAATAACAGGTTTTGGAATACTGCGTATCTGTTTTTGTACATCGAGAATATTAAGGCGCGGAACACCGTCTTTTCCAATATATCCGGCACGTCCTTTTACTTTTTGGTCGCCGCCACTACAAAACGCTTTTTCTCCTTGTCCTGTAAGCACAACAACACCTATGTTTGGGTCTTCGCGGCAAATAGCCATCGCATCACTAATTTCCATGGTGGTTTCAGGTCGAAAAGCATTGCGTACTTCAGGTCTGTTTATGGTTATTTTTGCTATACCTTCAAAAAATTCGAATTTAATGTCTTCGTAATCTTTTATTGTTTTCCAATCTCTTTTCATTTGTTTGAAATTTTGTTATTACCTTATATTAAAATACTTAGTTGTCAAGTTTGAACCACATAAGTCATATAAGTACATATAAGAATTTGCATTTTTCATTAAATGGTGTTTTTTTGAAACGATGTATGCATCGTCTGTACTATAATAGCGTTTTTCATTAAACTTTGTTAAAATATAATCTACAAATATAATAATAGGTTAATGGTTATTAAATTCTAAACAAAAAAAAAGCCCAAAAAGGGCTTTTTTTTGTTGCAATAATAACTAATTCTACTCTTCAATTTGAAAAAAATCGGAAGTGTGTTTTAAATCATCAGCTAGTTTTGTTAGACTTTCTGCATTGGCAGCCAACTCTTCAGCTGAGGCAGCATTTTGTTGTGTTATATCATTTAACGATTGAATAGAGCTGTTTATTTGCTCTGCTCCCGAATTTTGTTCGTTGCTTGATGCTGTTATCTCTTTTACAAGCTCTGCTGTTTTTTGAACCTCAGGTATTACTTTCTGCATTAATTCTCCTGCTTTTTCGGTAACAGTAAGGCTGGTATTGGCTAAATCAACAATTTCGCTTGCGGCATCTTTACTCTTTTCAGCAAGGTTTCTTACCTCGCTGGCAACAACAGCAAAACCTTTACCATGTTCGCCGGCTCTTGCTGCTTCTACAGCGGCATTTAATGCTAAAATATTGGTTTGCAGTGCAATATCATTAATTACATTTATGTTTTCAGCAATTCTTTTTACGGCATCAAGGCTTGCACTAGCCTCTTCGCTAACCTTGATTATTCCTGAGGTTGAAGTAATTGACGTTTTTTCTGTTTGACGTGAATTTTCGGTATTCTGATGAATATTTGCAGCCATCTCCTCCATGCTGGCAGATATCTCTTCAACAGACGATGCCTGTTCGGTTGCTCCCTGCGATAATAGTTCTGAGCTGTTTTTAAGCTCGCTGCTACTTTCAAAAATGCCATTCGAGTTATGTACAATACTTTCGGCAATACTCCTAAGTTTTATGTTAAGCTCACGCATTGAACTCAATACTAATCCTATTTCATCATTATCTTTTCTGCTATCCTTTACCTTATAAAGATTACCATTTCTTAAGTCATCAAGCTTATCAATTAACTCATTAAAAAAACTATTGAGTTTTCGTGATAGTGTTAAATTTATTACAATTGCAATTATTGAAAACAGTATTAGCAGAATGAAAATATTAATTAAAAATGTTTTTAATATGGAAAAAGAGCTGTTAACTATTTGTATGCTATTTTCTGAAGCCGAGTGAAACAAAGTGTTTAAACTATTTATTACCGATACCTTTAATGCATTTTCTGATTCTATATTTTGTATATAGTCAAGGGTTATCTCTTTTATTTTTATGTTTGCTTCAATAGCATTCTTTGGTAATATTTCAAATGGAGTACCTGCAAGTCTTTTAGCATCAATTTTTGCATTTTCAACACCTTTATCTAAAAACTTTAATAAATCAATTTTTAATTTGATGTTCTGTTTTAGCTTTTGAAACATTACCTGTATTTTGTAGTTGGCTGTATTATTTGTATTTGCACCCATAATAACTAATCTTTCAAGGGTACTTACATTTTTTCTTAAATTATTGTCAGCCAATTTTTTACTAACACTATTAATATAGCCATTTGATTGGCTGATACTTAATTCGGTTAATTCAAAAACTTTATTTTCAATTTTTTTATTCTTTTTTCGTATTTCATTAATTTTAATAATACTTTTATTTATCTCTGAAAAGGTTGATGAGAATTCTTTATTAACTATTTTTTTATTTAATACCGATACTGTTTTTTTATACTCGTCAATAGTAATTTCTGAATTAAAAAAACTTTTTGCCGAGGCTATTGTTTTGTTAACCACATTAGCTTCAATTGTATTTTCAGATAACACATTGTTGGTTAACTTTATTTTTTGGTTAAACATAAACAAAAATGCTACTAAAAGTAGTACAAGTAAAACCTGAAGCCAATTTGAAATACTTAACCTTTGCTTAATTTTAAGATTGAATTTAAACATAATATTAAAATTTAATTTGAAAAGTCGTTATTATGTAGTGTCAGCAAGAAACTCTACAAAATAAAAATATCTCTTACCTGCCAAAACGCCATGCATGTCCAAAATATTCCATTTCGTAAAATTTGACAATTTTTGCATAAACACTTCATACAATTTTACCTTATGTTTTTACCTCTCAAAAACGTAAATAAAATTCACGTTTTTTTATTTTTACTAAGTTAGCTTAAATTCAAACATAATCAAAATACAGCCTTAATAATATCTTTATAAGCACCTTAAGTATTTAATACTTGGTAAGAATTCAACAAAACAGGTTTCTTGTAGCTTTTAGATAATAAGGATTTTACAATATGGTTGATATTGAAAAAAGAGTAAAAAATCCAAACATACCCTTCTTTTGTAATCTGGTAGTAATGAGATGATTGAATCTTTTTTACTGCTCCTCGCTCTCTTAATTTGCGTAATTCATAGGCTATTCTTGCAGTTTTCCAGCTTTTTCCTAAACCTTGCTTCAAATCTTTATTCCTAAAGCCTAAAGACCGATTACTTGATGATAATAAAACCTCTAAAAAATCAACTTGGTGCTGTTTCCTTAAGTCTGGAGCAGGAATATTTACTCCTCTTTGATTTGTAATTGAATCCTGATATTTTCTGTAAATATATTCGCTTAAAATTGAAATGTCAATATCTGAAATAGTCTCAATATAGCGGATGTTACTTCCAAGTCCATACCAATAATATGCCATCAAATTAATGGCTGCCTTCTTAAGCTTTAAACCAGGCAAGTCCGGTTTGTTAATTGTGGTTTCAACTCTCAGTAAACAGCCGCTTTTATTGTAACATTTTATTGAATTACTCTCTAACCAATGTTTTATTACAGCCTTTGTTTTAAACTTATTCTGCGTTGTTTTGCTATTGTTCCTTTGTCGTGACAGACCGAATATTTCAGTCAACTTATCGGGTAATCCGATAGTATGATATTTTGAAAGAATTTTATTAAAATACGCATTTGCAAATTTAGCAGATTTAAAAATAAGGTTTGTTGAAATCTCTGTTTGATATGTGAACCAATTGTGTTTTAGTAATTTAGAACGTGTTGATTTGTCTCCCTGATTAAATTTGAAAAAGATATTCATCCAATGATTAATTCTGTCAAGAGCTATACTTGGCTTAAAATTATCTACTAAATTGTTTAGCATTTCTAAATCTTCTACTTTGGTAAAAGAGTTATCATTCATTGTGTACTTCTTATCTGCTAAATCAAATTGCTTTTTTAGATAATTATGACCATTAAAATAAAACTCACTTACAAAAGGGATGTATGATGATATTTTCAAATAACAAAGACCAAGCTTTTCATCATCAATATAAATATAATATTGACTAACAAATTTATTCACAGAATACATTTTTGTAAAGAGGCCGCCTTTCTTAGTCTTGATATCTTTATTGGTAAAGGTTCTTACATCTTCTACACCTTTAATTATAGCAATTATTTTACTTTTCTTATTCTGCTTTGATAATTTAGTTTTATAATGGTTTTGAATAAATTCAATTTTTGAATGGTACTTTTTCTTTTCATGCTCTCCCCACCAATGAATTGATATATCAAGCTTATCTGCAATCTTTCTAATATGGGAATTTAATTTATCTGTAAGAATTCTCATAACTCCATTGCTATGATTATTAAATCCCAAATTACGTAACAAATTTATTACGGAACCTTCAACAAATAGATTCTGAATATATCCACGCAAAACAATTCTGTCAAAACTTGTGTACTCAAATGAAATGTGTTTTTGTAAATAAGTATCTTGGATCGTTTGCATTTTTTACTGCAAAGATAATCTTTACGATGCATTCTTAAAATAGACCTTTAGGTCGGTATTTATTAGCATTTGTTTATTCTATTCGCTTTAATTTTTAAGCCTTTCATCAAATAGTAACTTGTTTTTAGATATTACTTTAATTCTTTTTGAATCAGGATGATGTGGATTTATTAAGTAATTATATTCTTGTTGAATAATACAACTTGGCACTTTAAGAACTGCTGAAACTTCAGTATTTACAAAGTCATCTCCAATATATTGAGTTTTTGTTGTCGGAGGCTTAGTATCCCAATCTTCAGGTAAATCCTTTATTTTCAGAGCTGTAATCTTAATATCATCTGGGATATCTATTTCAACAAAATATCTATCATTCGGTAAGTCTTCACTTAAATCTAAATGGACAGCAATTTCCAATAATGCCAATGCTCTATATTCAGCAGAATAGACTAAATGTGTATTTTTGCTATTCCAACGGAAACCTTCTGACATTGAAGCTCCAATACCTTTTAATGTCGTGTCTAAATACTTTTCACGCTCAATTCTATAAACTTTCATTAGGCAAAATATCCGTATTCAATTCTATTTAAAGTGTTTTTTACAACTTGAATTCCTGTCAAAGAATCAAAAAAACTATCAGGTTTAGCACCTCCTAATGAAATATTTGGTTTTTTTAACCACCTATGAAATTTCTCAATTTCTCCATTAAAAACTTGTTTTCCATATTCTATTAGTTCGGTTAAAACAAGCACTCTTTCACTATTCTGTCCGCTTAACAAATACTTTTCTCTCTTTCTTTTATTATAAGTAGTTTGTGGAACTCCAAGTAAATGAAGAATGTTTTTCACAGGTAAATCAGCACTTTTACTAATCACTTCAATTGAAGTATATGGCAATCCCTTCCTAATGATAGCAATCCTTTCCAGCTTTGTTTCCCAAGTATATTCTTGCTCAGCTAATTTTATACTCCAATGAGAGCTAACTTTTTTTCTTCGTTGAGCTCTTTCTATACTTCTTTTAGGGTCAAATACGACTTGTTTTTCTTTCATGATTCTCTATATGTAGTAAACATACTACAAATATACAGTAAATATACTACAATGTCAAATTGTTGATAAAATAAATGCTAACGATGGCAATATGAAAATGTTGGGCTTTTTAAAACACCAAACCATCAAATTGCTACGTTACTAAATTAATGTAATTCATTTGATTATAGCATTTTATGCCCAATTTTTTATATTGCGTGATAGCAAAAGTACATTAATAATTTGCTATCAATGACTCATAAGGAATATTCAATTTTTCGTGCAGATTACGAATCATATTTAAAGTCAATTTTCTTTTCCGACTAAAAATTTCCGAAACTCGACTTTTATATCCAATAACTTTAGCCAAATCTTTTTTCGTCATATCCATTTGTTCCATTCTAAACTTTATTGCTTCGATTGGGTCTGGTGCTCCTATTGAATAAAATTCGTCTTCATATTTTTCGATAAGAACAGATATCAATTCTGCTTCGTCTCCTTCTTTAGAATCAATTGGTGCATGAAATATCTCTTCAAGTCTTTTTAAAGATTGATTATAATCCTTTTCTGTTTTAATAACCTTTACATCCATAATTTCTAAATTTTTTCTGCGTTTATCTTATCGTAATCTGTATGTGTACCTATAAATCGAATAAAAATCCATTGTCGCACGTAGTTAATTTCAACGATTAATCGATACTTATTCCCACAAATGTTAAAAACAACTCGACTTTGTTTTAATATACTTGCTCTTGCATATTCTTCTTTGATATCAGTCGGAGTTTTCCAATTTGCCTTTGAAGCTTCTTTAAACCAAGTTTTTAATTGGTCTTCTGCGTCATTATATTTTTCCCAAAACTCTCTTAATATCTTTTTCGCAATAACTCTCATCTGTTTTCAAGTTTACGACAAAGATAATAAAAAGTTACCAATACGGTAAATAAATTGTGGTTATTTTCAGGAAATGAGTATTTTTGCTAACGAAACAGCTAAAACCAGTGCGGACTTGGTAACTTTTAAGATTCGGTTTTGGTTCATAGCTGAATAAATTTAAGTTGCAATTTAACAATTTTTATGTTTAGCTGAAATTTATTTCAGCGGGGTTTACAAGTAAGAGAATAGAAACAACCAAAAGCGAAACCCGTATTGGCTTTGAGTTGCTGTTGTACACAGTGCTTTATTCAAATAATTCTTTTATTGTTTTCATTGGTAAAAACATTTTCCTACTGTCAGGTAATCTTATAAATCCATATTTTTCATAAAATAATTCAGCGTTGTTATCTATAGGGTCAACTATAACTGCAAAAGTTCCTACTGAATCAGATATATCAAAACACCTTTCCAAAGCATCAATCAATAAAACTTTTCCTAATCCTTGTGCCTGATATTTTACATCAATTGCTAAACGTCCGAGCAGAATTGTTGGAATAGATAAATGCGATTTTGGTAGTTTCTTTCTAAACGAATCAGGAATCAAATCATTTGAAATACTACTGCTATAAATTGTATAATATCCTTTAATATTATCCGATTCAGTATCAATCAAAACAAAGCATGCAGAAAGTTTCCTTTTAACATCTTGTTTTGCTTGCTTCCAAAAATAATTATCTAACAATTCCTTTCCACACGAAAACCTATCCCTGATATGCTTTGAATCAAGTGGTATAGTTAAATAATTCATTTAGAAATCATTTTATCATACTCTTCTTTTGCAGAAACTAAGTCGTTATTAGGTTTCGGGGGATTTATCAAAGAATCGAAGAAAATATCCTTATCTCTGTCTGAAGCAATAATTCGTTCTCGTTCTTTAAGTATTTCTTTAGCTTTTTCCTGAACTGTCATGATAACAAAATCAGTCAAATTTCTATATCCACCTAGTGTTGCAGCCCTTTCAAAAAGTTGCTTTTGCTCTTTAGGCAACCTTGTATCAAATCTTGCCTTTTCTTGATTTAGTGCTTCCATAATAAAATATTTTCATCAAAGGTACGGAATATATCCGTATTACAAAAATATTTTACGTAAAATATCAGTACAATATTTCTTTATGGCATTGTGTACAACGGCAGTTTGTCTAAAAACCACCGATTTAAGATAATATTCAACCAAAT
>CBDUWQ010000122.1:0-11699 GCA_965370965.1 uncultured Bacteroidales bacterium | reverse complement strand
TAATAAAGTAAACTCCTGTATTATAATCTGATATATTTATTGAATTTTGTCCTTTTACTAAATCAAATGCACTTACAATTTGGCCTGTTGCTGATATTAGCTCAACCTTATAAACACTAGAGCTGTTAATTGTTAATAAATTTTTAGCAGGATTAGGATAAACCTGCAAATACTCATCTGCCATACCGGCAATTCCCAATCCTTTTATTGTTGTAAAACTCAAAACATTGTTCGGAATAATTATTTCATCTATTGTACTAAACTCGTCAACCAATAAATAATAAGTTGATTCAAGCTCCCAGCCATATTGTGGCGTTATTGTAATAAAATTTTTATTTTCGTTTATTGTTGCAATAAATGGTACAGTTGCTCCTGTTTCTGATCCTTTTTTTAGCTTTAAATAGTCTTTAATATTTGTTATGTTGTTTCCATCAACATTATACAAATGTCTATTAGATGATATAGTAATCTGCAATCCAGCTGTATCAACCTCTGTTGCATTATTCTCAATATTGTAAGTAAGTTTAGGCTCAACTATATTATAAGGCATATCAACTTGCTGCGATTGGAATATATGGTCGGATGTTGTCTCTTGCAAGTAAACAACAATTGACATATCTTCAAAACTACCCTCTTCAAACGGATAGTCAATAATACTATTTGAAACACTGTATTCAAGTTCGGTATCGGCTGCAATATTTTCACCAACCTGTATTCCATCAATGCCATTAATAATATCATAAACCACATTGTGGTATGGAGCTGTATTATCATAACTGATTGAAACATCATATGCAGTTTTCTCAACCGGCATAGCACGAATAACAAAATCGCCCTCTAAATCGGTATTTGACAGCATTTTTATGTTTGTAATTAAACTGTCGCCAACCATTTTTGAGTTAACTGTTAGTTTTATCGGTGTGGCTATGCCTACATAATCGGCATAAAAAGTGGGTGTAAAATATAAGTAATTAACTATTTCGCCATTGAGCCTTATATGCGGTATTCCGCCAACATTATAATAGTTTCCCAATTCTTCAAGTTCTTCAAAATATTTAGTGTCGGCAAAACTCCACATCATATATTTAATTAATGATTGCGTTCCGTTAAAATTCTCTAAAGTACCGTCTAACATTATGCCGGCATCGTAGCATGGTCCGCAAGCATAACTCATAAAATCTTCAATAACATTGTATTGCACATATCCGTCAAGCACTTCAACATTGGTTGTAGCTGAATTATTGATATTGCCTGCAACTGCATCGCCATTTGCTTTTGTAATAGTAAGCTCTATTGTATATTCGCCTGCTGTGTTAAAATCATGTGGTGTTGGGTAAACCACCTCATATATACGCCCCAACTGTATTGATAAGTCTGCTATTTCAACCGTTGCACTTGTAAAATCATCTACTGTATAAAACAGCTCAATACTGGTAATAGGCTCAGCTCCCATATTTACAATATTTGCTTTTATATACTCATTATCTTTACTTAAGTAATAAAGCATTGCCATATTTAAAACACCCACATCATTTGGCGAGCAAGCAGTTCCAATATTGTAAACTGATATACTATCGCCAAAATCGGGGTTGGTACATTCGGCTATCAATTCACCATTTAAAAAAATATTATAGCTACCAGGATTTATGCCACCATTTAGCCCATCGCCATAGCTGTCATAAATTGTCCAATAATAGCATTTTGTGTCATCAAGTGTAATTGTATCTAAATGAGTAACCTCTTTTTCAAATTGGGTACGCTCATGTATTGTATTATTTAAAACATCGTAAAGAACCCAATGCGTTTCTTCAGGATTATTATCGGTAGTAACCTCAATTACCATTTCGGTTTGGGCATTACTTAAAACTGAAAAGCCAAAAACCATTGCTATAATAATTACTATCTGTTTTTTCATAATATATTGTATGTTTTATTATTCTAATTAATTTCATAAACAAAATTGTACTAATTAGGCATAAACCCAAAATTTTGTATAAATACATAAGCTATACCATAAAAAGATAGGTATATACTACATATATACTATTTTTATATTAGCTTGACATAGTGTTATTTACTTGCAATTAACAGCAAATCATTTTTGTATGTTATTTTCTTATATTAACTCTATTTTTAATTCTAAATATATTTAGCCTGAATTATGCATGAGTTTTTTGTTATGAAAAGTCAAAATACAATAAATGAGTACACTACGAAAAGACTTAAAAAGTTAAATATTGTGGTTCAAGTGTCGGTGTGGATTATCTAACTAATTGATTATATGCTTGTAAATTTCCTGATGTTTGCTGTATTATCCACGCCGACACTTTTCGGAGTGGACTCATAAATTAAACAATTCACGCTAAATGGATTCCCTGCCTACCGGTCAGGCAGGTGGGCAACTTTCATTTTTCAAAATAACTTTACATCGCAAAACGCTAAAAACTCTACTAATACTCAATCCCACGGCGTTGCCATGGGCTATAATCTTATGCCCCCGAATTAAATTCGGGGCAGGCTCTTTCAGAGCGATAGTTGTTCTGTTTCTAATAAGTATATGACATTATAGACAGGTTCTAAATAGTGCTGACAGATTAGTAGGTTGTAACTTTGATAATTTTAGTTTCGGTTAGAAATAGATAAAGCACTTAACTACACACTACTCATAGGATTTATACTAAAAAAACAGGCTGCCCAAAATGAGCAGCCTGTTAATTTTATCAAGAATTTATATTCTTTAATACTATATATTGCGATTATTCAATAACCATACGCTTGCTTACAATTCCGCTATTATTAGTCATTGAAACAATGTAAATACCTTTGTTAAGTTCCGACACGTCAATTCTTTCATTACCTGAAACAATTTGCTTGGTAAACATTAGCTTACCTGTAATGTCGCGAATATCAATAGTGGTATTTTCGGCATTGGTTACCATAACAAAACTACTTGCCGGATTAGGATAGATATTAAATGAATTTAGTATAGCTTCATTTACATCGGTAATAACAAAATCAACAATTGCTTTGTCTGATTCAACATCGCCAAATAATCCTGATACACCAATTGCATAATACCCATCGGCTAAATCAGCCAAAGTATAAGTAGCTTCGGTTACATTTGCAACCATTTCTCCATTTACATAAACGTTATAAGAGTCTGCACTACCTGACCATGCAACAACAGCAGAATCAGCAACAACAGTAACCGTTAAATCGGTTGGTACGGTAACAATATTAGATACTGTTATTGAATAAGTTTGAGTAGCATTAAAATATTTACCTGTTGCTAAAATTGATACAGAGTAAACACCTTCTTCAGTTGCGGTTCCTGTTATATTAGCAGTTCCGTCGCCATTGTCGGCAAATGTTAACCAAGCAGGCACATCAGCACTTAACACTAAGTTATCATCACCAGTATATGAAACTGCAACATCGTAATTATAAACGTCTGTTGTGTTAACCTCAGTTATTGGAGTGCTTGTATATTCAGGAACTGCACCGGCAATAACTGTATATGACATTTCAGAAGAATAATTACCATTATCGGCAATAACATTTACAACATAATTACCAACAGTAAGGGCAGTACCTGCAACAGTTGCAGTACCATCACCATTATCGGTTATTGTAATATCGCTGTTATGATTGTCTCCGGCTGTAATTGCAGCATCTGCATTATCAACTGTAATTGTTGCAGAGTAATCATTACCCTCTTCAATTACTACATCATCCATAGCTTCAAATACAGGAGTTGCATCAACTGTTAATGTATATACTTGCTCTGTAATTACTTCGCCTGTTGCAATAATTGTAATATCAAAATCGCCAACAGCATCAGGAGTACCTGCAACAGTAGCAGTATTATTACCATTATCGGTTACAGTTAACCAAGTTGGGTTATCATTGCCACCTGTTAATGCTACAAAACCTTCGCCATTATAAGTTACTTCGGCAACATATTCGTATGCTTCGTTAACTAATGTTAAAGTATCAACTTCTGACACAAATACAGGTACTGCATTTACAACAACTTCAAAAGTTTGAGTTGCCGAGAATGTTCCATCAGAAACTACTAACTGTACAGAAAAAATACCAACTGTATCAATAGCTGTTGCCGTTAATGTGGCAGTTTTGTCGCCATTGTCGGTTAATGTTAACCAACTTGGAAGTATGGCTGCCTCAATTGTAAACGGATTTGCACTTGGTACAAAGTCAACTTCAACATCATAAGTGTAATCAGCAAATTCATTAACTGAAGTTACAGGCTCACTTTTAAACACAGGTGCTCCCGGGTTATCAAAGTGCCATCTAACATTAGGTACACTCGATTTTGAAATACTACCGTCCCATCTAACAACAATACTATCGGTATCTATTCTGTTATCATTATTATAGCCATAAGCATAACGATAATGCTCACTTGCCATTTTATCAATATTTAGATTCTTGTATCCAACATTCAGGCTGTCTTTAACAATCATTAATATAATATTATCAGTTCCATTATAAGCAAATGGAGCATCAAAAGGAATGTAAAGTGAATTACCTTTTCCGGGTTGTATATCCAACATATCATCAAAAACCTTTGTAAAGGCAATTGAGTCTGTTTCAATCCATGAAGGATCAGAAGCATATCCATTCCAACCTATGGTATCAACCAATAATGAGTCAGCCAAAGTTGCAATATAAAAAATAGCAGGAACGGTATCGTTTCCTTCAGGATAGTCATAATTATAAGTAAACTCAATACCTTGAAGATTACCATAAGATCCAATTTCAGATGGATAGTAAATCATCTCAGAAATTGCGCTGGTACGGTTCATAGCAATTGTATTACCATCTTGTCCGGTAGTTTCACCATCAGTAACAAATAGCGTATCAACAATAACCTGAATAGAATTTGACATATTGTTGTCAATACGTAATTCACCATCCATTACTATTTCGTAATATAGCTCTAATGAATCAGCAGTTGCAAATGTTGCGGCAAAATTCAATATAGCCTCTTCATTTACCATTAAGTCAATACCATTAACAGTATAGTAAAGCGAATCAACAGTTTTAATTTCAACCGTATAGTCAGCTCCCATAACATCCATACCACCAACATTTACCAAATTAATATCAAGGATAGTTTCATCGCCATCTTTTACAAATGATTCGCCTGCAAAACCGTTTGCCATTAAATCATAGTCGGCTTTATATAATTTAGCACCTCTTACATAATCAATATATGATGTACTATATTTTGTTGCTCCAAGATGAGTAAATGCAAAATAATAAGGTTCGCCGGCAAAAGCACTTAAATCAATTTCATACGGTAATATGGTATATATACCTGATGGACGTACTGCAATAGCAACTGTATCCCAAGGTCCTTCTAATGTTTTAGATGCCAATATTTGAATAGCCTTTGCTTCTCCATTGCCTTGAGCATAGCCATCAAAATATAGCATATTATCAACAATTCCTACTTGCATCATAGGCGTAATTACTGTGTCGATACCATATAGTTTTAATGAACCAAAACCATGAGTTGCTGAAGAATATTTATAAGTACTTGATGTACCTTCTTTTGAAATCCACTCTAATGGTAACTCTGCTTCATAACCACTTCCAAAGTCTGCCTCAAAGCTCTCTAACAATATACCATTTTTAAATACAGCTTCATTAGCACCAAGTGCGTTATCACCGTTAGTATCCTGAGGGTCATTTTCAATTTGCACTTTCAAAGCCATATCGGTTGAAGCTACTGAAGGTATCCAGTTAAAATGTAAAGTATCAATTACACCGGGTATTAAATTGGCTGTCATTAATGTATCAACAACTATATTGTTTTCAATTAAATAAACAGCACGCGATGTTGTATCTGCTCCTGTATTAGTTACTATTGCCATAACATCAACAGGTTTATCAACAACATTAAAGTCGCCTGGGTTGCCAACTGCCATATCCAATGCCATAAAGTCGATAGCATCTGCATTTATACAGCTAATATTTGCCATCCATCCCGGATAATTCCAAGGAGTACTAAGCTTAACAACAACTGTAATTGCACCATCGGCATTACGTGCTTTTACATAACTTGGATAGTCACCACTATAACGAACGTATTTATATAGCTTGGTTGCATCTGTTGAGTCACCATCATAAAAATCAAAAACACTAATATCATTTCCAATTTCCATCATGGTAAAATCAATCTCAACCCTATTGCCTTCAACACCCGGGTAAAAAGTAATAGTGTCAGATGAAGCTTGGGTATAAGTTCCTGTTACACTTCCATCATCAACAAAAATACCATCGCAGGCTGTAACTATTGTATCAGTACCCATAATATATAGCGGTCCGAAGTTTTTAGCTTCCGAATAAGCAATATCGTTATCATAGTTGGTATCACCAGTTAATATAACTGCTACTTTAATGCTATAAGTTATTAATTCAGAAAGGTCGGCTGTTTTAGTAAATGTATATTCAACCACTTCTTTATAATCAATATTTACTGTAACAGTTTCGGTTGATGTTTCAACAAGTTCAAGTATGCCATCAACTGTTTTACTAACTTGATACATTACATCAAATGATGTTTGTACGTCTATTCCTGCATTTTGAACAGTTACAATAAATTCTGTTTCTGAAGTTAACTCACCACTAATTGGGGCAATAATCTCTTTTAAGGCTAAATCATTTGGATCGGGGGCACCAATTAGCCCAAATACCAAATTGTTATAAGTTCCATTACCATTTGCAACACTACCAAACGGATCATCTTCTGTAACTTCTTTCCATTCGGCCGCCGGATCAAGCCAACCCATCATATCGGTAACTTGTTTATGTTGGGCCTTTGCGCCTATGTCAGTTGCATTGTTTAACAAATACCATTTACCTGACATCCATTGTCCGAAACCTGCCATGGTAAACCAATATTTACCTTCGGTTAAAGAAACCTTATAAGGAAATTCAACTTTGTATTGATAAACCTCATAGGCAAGCTCTGTAACCTCATAGCTTAACCCTTTAAAAGTTTCAATTGGAGTGTCGTTAGGCTTGCCATTGTCATCGGCATAAATAAATACCTGTACCGATTCAAAATCGCCTCTATGGAATACAGCCATAGAACCATATATATCCATTCCGGCGGCTGTAACATCAAAATCATCTGCTCCATAGCCTGTTTGTGCCTGCCATCCAGTACCTTGACAACTGTTAAAGCCATAAAGCTCGCTTGTTAAATCGCCCATTTGGTCGTAAACAAGCTTTTGTGCCGAAGCCCATGTAAAGCTCAGCATCAATGCTGTTAAAATTGTAATAATTCGTCTCATAAAAATAAATGTTTAGTTAATAATAAAGTATTATTTATATACTAGTTTTAAAAAATTACTTGCTCTTGCTCTTTTTCTTCTTCTTTCGCTGTTTTTCAAGCTCTACCAACATTTTCTTTAAAGCATCGGTAACATCATTGCTTTTTTGAATATGCTGTTGAAGTTTTTCTTCAACCTTATCTTTCTCTTTTTTGTATTCCATAATTGCGTAAAAATTGAATGGGCAAATATTCATCTATAATTTATGGCACACAATTATTATAAATATACTACACACATACAAATAATAAATAGCTATATACACCATATATACACAATATGTATTAAGCTCATATACTGAATATTACAAATACATAATACTGCAAAATATTATTGCTTTATTTGTGTTTTAATATTTTATTGAGGACTCAATAATTGGCTTTTTTGCAAATGTATAGTGATAGTATATATCTATATTACAATGTTATGGATACAAAAAGACATGGACACCTCTTTTAATTCAATAAATTTGATATTGTTTGTAACAAGTGTTACAGATTGTTTATATGTTTTGTGTAAATTTGAAATGAAAAATAATTAGAGTTTAATATTATTTAATATGCTAATAATAAAACTATTCAAAAAAATCATTCCCCCCAATAACTGGAAGGTTATAGTAATTGTATTAATGGGGATATTTTTTGGGCTCTCAATTTATGTTTTTAACATATCAAAAGCAGGTTCTTACCTATCCGATAAACCGGAAACTTGTATGAACTGCCATATTATGGCTCCACAATATGCCACATGGAACCATAGTTCGCACCGCGAATGGACAAATTGCAATGATTGCCATGTGCCTCATAACAACGTATTTAATAAATACTTTTTTAAAGCAAAAGACGGTATGCGCCATGCCACTATGTTTACATTGCGGTTGGAGCCTCAGGTTATATTTATTAAAGACGAGGGAAAAGAGGTTGTACACAATAACTGTGTGCGTTGCCATTCAAATTTGCTCGATATTGATCAAAAACTGGCAAATATAAACTTTAGCCACCAACGCACAGATCGCGAATGTTGGGAGTGCCACCGCGAAGTTCCACATGGTAGGGTTAACAGCTTATCGAGCGTGCCAAATGCAAGGGTTCCGGTGCCTGAAAGTCCGGTGCCTGAATGGTTGCGCAAATCAATATTAGATTTAAAAATCAAATAACAAACAGCAAATAACAAATAGCAAATTGGAAAATTCAAATAGTAAACCTTTTCTGAAACATTAAAATATATTATTGATTATCAGATATTTAACTAAAATATAAACATATGAAACCTTTAAGTGAACAAATCAAGAATAAACCAATATTAGGCTGGGTATTGTTTTTTGCAACCATATTGGTAGTGTTTTTATTAGGCGTATTGGCCTCATCAATTATGGAGCGCAGAGCCGAAGCTGTATATGCTTACACCCCTCAGGTAAAGCACTCGCAGTTTGAGCCAAGAAATGAGGTATGGGGAAAGAACTTCCCACGCGAGTACCAGTCGTATATGCGTACCAAAGAGTCAACATTCCGCAGCAAGTACAATGGAAACGAAATGATTGATATGCTTGAGGTTGACCCACGTTTGGTGGTACTTTGGGCAGGCTACGGTTTTTCAAAAGATTATTATCAAGGACGCGGACATGGTTATGCCATAAATGATATTCATAATACATTACGCACAGGCGGACCAACTGAAGGAAAACCAAGCCCTATGCCCAACACATGTTGGACATGTAAAAGCCCCGATGTGCCACGCTTAATGAACGAAAAGGGAATTGCTGATTTTTATAAAGGCAAATGGGATACTAAAGGCCACGAGATTGTGAACAACATTGGGTGTGCCGATTGCCACGATGCAAACAATATGAACCTGAGAATATCGCGTCCCGCATTAATAGAGGCTTTTGAGCGTCAAGGGAAAGATATTAATAAGGCATCGCACCAAGAGATGCGCTCGCTGGTTTGCGCACAGTGCCACGTTGAATACTATTTTAACAAAAAGAAGCCCGTTGAGGGAGTTCCTTATTTAACCTTGCCATGGGACAATGGTTATTCGGCAGAAGCCATGGAGAAATATTATGACGATATTGAGTTTAAAGACTGGACACACAAGCTAAGCAAAGCACCAATGCTTAAAGCACAGCATCCCGGATACGAGGTTTATATGACAGGCGTACATGCAAAGCGCGGCGTTTCATGTGCCGACTGCCATATGCCTTATAAAAACGAAGGTGGGCAAAAATTTACCGATCACCATATACAAAGCCCATTGAACAATGTAGCCAATTCGTGCCAAGTGTGCCACCGCGAAGAGACAGCAAGCCTTATACAAGATGTGTATGAAAGGCAGGACAGGATTATTGAAAACCGCGATAATTTGGAGATACTGATTGTAAGTGCACATGTTGAGGCAAAATTTGCATGGGACAAAGGGGCAAATGAAAATCAAATGAAAGATATTTTAATTGACATACGACATGCACAGTGGCGTTGGGACTATGCAGCGGCCAGCCATGGAGGTTCATTTCACTCGCCTGTTGAAATATCGAGGGTTATTGGTACAGGATTGGTTAAGGCACAAGATGCTAGATTAAAATTAGCAAGATTGTTAGCAGACTTAGGACATAATGAGCCAATACCTTACCCCGATATTACCACTAAAGCTAAAGCCCAAGAGTATATAGGACTGCCTGTTGAAGAGTTAAAAGCCGAAAAGAAGACTTTTTTAGAAAATGTAGTACCTAAATGGCTTGAGGCAGCAAAAGAGAGGGAAGCAACTTATGAGGTAGAAAATTATTAATTAATACCCGACCAAATAGTATTTATTAATGAATAACCACGGAGCAAGCCATTAAGGTATCAAATTAAGATATATTTACGACCCAACAGTTGGGGAATTGAACCATAAAATCCCGATTTGCGAAGCAATCGGGATTTCTACCTGCATTGCCAGTTTCGGCAGGTAGTAGTTTGGCTAATTATTTCAGTTCACTAACATTTCCCAATATTTGGGACAGGCTCTGAAATAAAAAACTCACTAATTTAAACTACCGGCTGGAAGCCGGCGTTCCATTAAGTCATTTGCCTAAATCAATCTCAAGGCTGTTTAACGATCCAAAACAGCCATAGCCGCCATCAACCGTTGTAAAGCGGGGGCGAAAAGCATTGGGTTTAAAAAATATATTTGAGGTTGTAACGTACCTCTCATAATTTATATCGTAGGCAATTACATATAGCAGGTTTATAGCACCCGATGCATTATATTCTATTTTAAGCTGTACATCTGTATTGCCAATGTTGTTAGGTACAATGCGCTTTAATGCGTATGAATATTTACAACAAACCACTTAATAAATTCTATAATTCTGCATTACTTTTGCCGCGATTGGAGAAACAGTATTTATGGAGGTGCGATGCTGGCACAAGTGGGTGAGCTGGGCTTCTTAATTTTGGCAACTGCCTATTATTACAATACTATTACCGATTATACTTATCAACTAACTATTTTAACAATTTCGCTTACATTATTAATAAGTCCAATATGGATTGAGACATCAAAATGGTTGGTTTTTAGAAATAAACCCCCGGTATGCCCAAAACAAGATTAGTTTAATTTTTTTATAAATTGTAGAAATACAACCCAGTTTTTTCAGTATCGCAGCCAAACTAATCAGTACTCTTTTAAGTATAATTTGGAAAACATATATTTTAACCTCATAAGCAGCCTATATAAATTAGAATCTAACAGCTATTTGAAGATAACCATAAGCAAATTGTATAACATTCATTATCAGTATAATAAATTTTTTTATTAAAGAATTTATTAGTATTTTGTAATTTCTTAACCAAAATTAAATACTATGAAAAAATTCACATTGTTCATTGTGGCGATATTCTTCGTCATTGATTTTTATGCGCAGGATGTTCCTGCTGAAATTGCTTCTGCCAAACCCAATAATTTTATTAAGGGTGAATTGCTTGCCGACCGTATTCAAAGAATTGTAAATGACGGTAATTATATTGGAATTGTATTTTCTCATGAAAATTGTGATCCTAAATATGCCGGTAAGGCATATGATGAATTAGGAAACATATTGGTTGAGAAAACTAAGAAATATCTAAAAATTGAAAATGTTGAGCTTATAGATATTTCAAAAGTACCCAAAACCGATAAAGTAGATAGTTATTATGCCTGGCATAAAAAATATAGATTTTGGGATACTAAATACAAAGTTGTATTATGGTTTAATACATCGGTTGGTATTAAAACTGCAAAAAGCACGAGTGAAGAAGATAAAGCTTCAGGAAGAGATTATCGTATCTCTAAATTTCAATTTGATGGCAATATTAATAT
>CBDUWQ010000121.1:0-11825 GCA_965370965.1 uncultured Bacteroidales bacterium | reverse complement strand
TAAATAGATAAATAAATAAAATAAATAAGTAGTAGTTTTCTTTATAGTAGTAGTAAAGTAGTGGTTAGTAAAGCCCGTTAATTTTTATAATTGCGGGCTTTATTTTAAAAACTTTACTCTACAAATAAGTTAGGATAAGTAGTATAAGTTTTTTTTGATTGTTTAATGATATTAGGTCGTTAGTCGATTGTTATTAAGTGATTTTAACTAATGTATTTTATGTGCCTTATCCCGAAAAATAGGGACAGGTTGTGGTTAAAATAAATTAAAATATGAAAATACAATTATTAATTATAACAGCAGTAATATTAAGCACAATTGTAAAAGCCAATGAGCTTGTAATTGAGGTAACAACCGATAAATACCCCAACGAAACAACATGGACACTTTTTGATACCAATAGGAATATTATTAAGCAAAATGGTGCATTAGAAAAACATACAACTCATTATGACACAGTACAGGTAGATGTATCGCTTTGCTATTTTTGGACAATTTACGACTCGTATGGCGATGGTATGAGCCAAAGTGATGCCTCGGGCGATTACAAACTATACATTGATGGCGAGTTAATAGCCCAATGTGCCGACCCAAATTTTGGCGACAGTATTTCGGTTTATGGTATAGGCTCAAACTGCTCCGATTATGACATAATGCTTGAGGAACTTACATTTAACAACATTCAATCATTTGCTCCATTTGAATTAACCTTTGATATAATAAATATTGGCAACAAAGAGGTAAATACACTTGAGTTATGGTACAGCATTGGCGGTTGGGAATCAGAAACAATAATACTTGAAAGCCTGACAATAGTAACCGGACAGAAAATAGAATTGGGACTTCCTGATTTTTTGCAGATTATGCAACCGGGCAATTTTGAAATAGGCCTTCATGTTAGCAAAATTAATGGTATTGATGATGAATATGCAGGCAACAATTTTTTGTCAGAAACCATTGAAGTAAAAAACGGTTACTGGAAAAAACCTATGCACGAAATATTCACGGCAAGTACCTGCTCTCCTTGCAAGCCAAGCAACGAAAATCTTGACGAAGTATTAAGCCAATATGATTCAAGTTTGTACTCGTTGGTAAAATATCAAGTTAATTGGCCGGGCAACGGCGATCCATATTATACCGCCGATGTAGGTAAAATGAAAAATCTATATTCAGTTTCAGGTGTACCATCGTTTTATGTAGATTTAGAAAAACAATCGGCATATGAATACACAACCGATAAACTTGATAGTTATATCGGGTTATTAACCGATATTGGCGTAGAAACTACAGCAAAGGCAATAGGCGATAGTATATTTGTTGATGTGTCAATAGCATCAAAAACAGCGCAGAGCAATAATTTATATTTGCGTTTGTCGGTAGTTGAAAAAACTACATACGATAATGTAGGAACTAACGGCGAAACCGAATTCCATAACGTATTTATGAAATTTTTGAGCAATTGGGAAGGCGATGATATAGGAGTTTTGGAGGCAGGCAACCAAGTAAGCTTTTCGTATGCCAAAACAATGTCAGAAACTTTTGTTGAACAGATGGACGACCTGAGGATTGTGGCCTGTGTATTTAAGCTAGGCACGTATGAAATACTACAGTCTGATATGGTTGAGGTGCCGTTTGTACCTGCACCACCTTATATTTCATTTAATATAGAAAATGATGCTGCCAATGTTGATACAACAACAACTATTATTTTAACAAGTACTAAAAAGCTTTATAATTTAGATGGGACAGATATTACTGAATTTTATTCATTAATAAATTTTAAAAAATCAGATGCCCAAGGAGACGATGTTGCTTATTCTGCAACAATATCAGGCAATAAACAAACAATTACAATTACGCATGATAACTATTTAATACCAAATATGGTTTATTATGTTGAACTTAAAAATGTTAAATGTGATGAAGGTATTGAAGTAACAGATGCGGCAATAACTTTTACAACAATAAATACAGTAGCAATAACCGATAATGGTTTTACTGGTTTTAGGGTTTATCCTAACCCTGCCAATAGTTTTATAACCATTAATACCAAAAACAGTTGCGAAATATCGGTATTGGATTATACCGGAAAAACCGTGTACAGGCAATTTGTGCAACCGGGCAACATATATATTGATATATCTAATTTTAAACCCGGGCTATATTTAATAAATGCAAAAATAAACGGTATAAACAGGGTTGTAAAAATAACTATATATTAATCCGCATTATTCATCAAATTTTGTAAAGATGAAACGAGTTTACAAATTCAGCAAAACTAATATAATTGCGCTATTGGATATTGATATTGCTTTTATGAACAACAGGATTAATAAACCTCTTCGTGTCTTCGTGTCTTCGTGCCTTAGTGGTAAAAAAACTAAAAATTATGAAAACTAAAACTATTCTTACATCAGTATTATTAATGTGTGTATTGTTAATAACAGCACAAACCAAAGATGAGCTTAGGCCGCCTGCCGATTTGCAGGCACAGCATATACTTGACAACCCCAATGTTTATTTAACATGGTGGGCACCCGGAACTCCTTACTGGTTGCATTACGACCAAGGTGTTTATGCAAACGGAATTGGTTTTAACGGCCCTGCGGTTTTTGATGTAGCCATAAAATACGAACCCGTGCAAATGACTCCTTTTGATGGTATGGAACTAACTCAATTTGCCTTTGTTCCGGCCGAAGCGGCAGCAGTTTATATCATTAAATTTTGGGTTAACGAAAATGCCGATAGTGTAATATATGTCGATACATTATCGGGATTAACCATTAAAGAATGGAATATTATCGACCTTGATTCAGCCCTTATTATTGATGGAAACAATACATACTATTTTGGATACAATTGTATTGCCGAGGCAGGGCATCCGGCAGGGTGTGATAATGGACCTGTTGTAGCCCCCGGAAAAAGTGATTTGTTTCGTACTGATGGTGATTTTTTTAGCCTTTATGAAGAGGCCGATATTAGTCTTAATTTTAATATTCAGGTTTATGTGCAGCCCGCAACGGAAAAAGGCATCAAGCCAATTGCAATTAACGATATTAATAACAATAATGCCGAGCTGTCATCAATAAAAAGATTAATGTTTCAGAAACAAAAACATTTTACAAAACCTAAACCAAAAGGGGCAATGCCCGATTCATATAAAATATACAGAGACGATGTTGAGATAAGTTTATCAACAGAACCCGAATATATGGATGTATTGCCCGATGGAGGAATATATACCTACGAGGTTTCGGCGGTATATAGTGGCGACGAATCGGTAAAATCAAACTCGGTAGAGGTATTATTTGACAATAGCAGAGTACCCTACAATACTGTAATAACCGAAACATTTATAAATGTGGGTGAAACCAATGGCATTATGCATAGCCCCGCAAGCCCGGGACCATTTATGGGTATTAAAGAGCTTGCATTTGAGGTTGACAATATTGCCCCTATAATTTACCACAGTGGAACCCAAATATTGGGCAGCGACCCGTTTAGCAATGCCGATAACGAAGATAGGTTTATGTATTATATACTGGCAACAGGAGGTTTTCCAATGACACTGTTCAATGCTCGGTTATATAAGAGTGGAGGACACAGCACCGAATCATTGTATGAAGTTTATAGGCCGCTTTACGATTCGGCATTAAACATGCTTACACCAATAGCATTTGAATGTAGCCTTGAGAGGGTTTTAGGTACTAAATACATACTAAATGCCACAGCAAAAAAGGTTGGTATTTATACAAACCCAAATACAGTACTGCATGTAGTGCTTACGCGCCAAACAATTGATTATGATTGGAATGGGGGAGAGTTTGACGAAGTTAAGTTTGTGGCATCGGGCATGTTCCCCGATTTTGAAGGCACAGCATTTAATTTTGTGGGCGATACGGTAGCAACTGCATCGGTTGAGGTTACTGTTGATATGTTTGAACCGGCAGATAATTATAGGGTAATAGCTTTTGTGCAGAGTACTACCGGATATACAATACTTAATGGCGATATTTTATCATTGCCAAAGAAAAAAGCTGTAAAATTTACTGTTGTTGATGCAGAAGCTACGCCAATTGAAGGTGCAGCAATATCAACTAATGATGAAACAAAAATTACCGATGCCGCCGGTGTGGCAAGCTTTGCAATTTATGATAATTTAGGCGAGTTGGAGTATTCAGTATTGCACGATGGTTTTAGCGAAATAACAGGATATTTTAATATGGATACAACCGAAAATGTATTGGTTACATTGCTGCCAACCGATATTGACAATACCATACATATTAAAAGTCATGTATATCCTAATCCTGTAAAAAGTACTGTTAATGTTGTAACAGATATAAATACCGATGTTAAAATATTTAATAGCTTGGGTGTTATGGTTTACAATTACAAGCAACAGCAATATTCGCAAACTATTGATATGTCAGCATATAATAATGGCATCTATTTTATTAACTTAAGTTCAAATAACAAAAATAATGTTTTTAGGTTGGTTAAAACTGAGTAAGTTGGGCTTTCTTAGCAAGCCATAGCGTAGTAAAGATGGGGTAGAAGATATTTAGATTACCGACTTCCAGCCGGTCTGCTCCAAACCAGCATTAAACTATATCAAGTATTTACAAAATAATAATCTTCAAGCGTTGTTTTTAGTATCTATTAATGAAGAATTTGCAAATAATTTATTTATTTAAGAGAATTAAAATTTGTGCTATTTTCCGCAGTTGCGAGACAAACTGTGTAATTTGTAGATAGAGATAGTTCGCTTGCCGATTTATAGTTTTACTAAATAACGGCTAAACCTGCGGTGCTTCCAAAGTTGTAACATAGTTTTTGCGGTAAATAGGGTTATGTAGTATTGTGTAAAAACAATTACTATTCCGCCAAGTGCTAATAAAAAAATAAAAAATGATGCGTTAAGCGGTATATTAAGTATCTGCTGTACCATTTGTATTGAGTTTTCAATATCCGACAAGGCAATTAAAAAAGCAATAGTAGTAATTATAAATAAAACCAAGCTGGTATATGCTGCGCCTTGTTTAATATCTTTGTTAATGTCGCGCTCAATTTTGTAATTACTTATTACTCTTATTGATAGGTAATTGCCAGCCAAAAAGCCTAATAAAATATTAAAGGCGGGTATTCCCATAAAAAAACCTAACAGTACTATCGAAAAAAAGAAATAGATTATACCGAGTATCCGTTTTTTTATTCTATAAAACTGAAAAGGAAGTATTAATTCGCTGTTTAGCCATAACCCTAAAAGTAAGCCACCTATGGCAAAAAACAGGGCAAATAAATCATTAACAAAGGTATTACTTATCCACCATACCAGTAAAAAAAGCACTAAAGGTATGGGTGTTTGATAAAGGAATATGGTAAAAAGCTTGCGGTAATAACAAACCATGTCAAGTAAAATTCCAAGAATAATTCCTAATATACTTAGAATAATTGCTATTGTATTGCCATAAAAGTAATATCCCATAAAAAAACTAATAAAACTGAACGACAATGGAAACACCATTGATAGTATCAACAGCTTAGTTTTTAAATGTTTGTTTAATGGCCGCATAATGTAATTAATTTGGGATAGGCAAGTTAGGCATATGTTTGCATTTATCAAAATCAATTAGTCCAAGCACTTTGATAGTATATGTATTCCCTTACACTTAAGTTACTGGTGTTTAACAGGTTTCTCGAATCAGAAATAAAAAGCTTCATTTTATCAAAATGCTCAGGCGTTATAAAAAACTCGCTATTAAGCTCATATTTTGCACAAGGTAGTATATGAAAATGTTTTTTGCCGTTAACTACGGGTGTATAAACCCATGTAAGAAAATATCCGCTTTCAATAATTTTGGTTTGTCCACCTTTTTTTTCAAGTATCAGCTTTATCATTTGCCCTCCATCGGTATATCGCTTTCGCTGATTTGATACAAAGTTACCAAGCGAATAGGTGATAAACCTTTCGTTTTGAGCTGAATCTTGAATCCATTCGCTTTTTTGTACAACATGCGGGTGGCTTCCAATAATAATATCGGCACCTTGGTTAAAGCAAAACTCAGCCAATTTAGTCTGTTTTGTGTTTGGCTCATGCTGATATTCTGTACCCCAATGTATATAAAGTATTACCTTATCGGGATTTAGTAATTTAGCTTTTTTTATATCGGCTGCAATGGCATCTTTATCTATTATGTTTACAACCATTGGTGAGGGCACAGGTATGCCGTTGGTGCCATAAGTATAATTTATTAATGCAAGTTTAAACCCGTTTTTTTCAATTAACAGCGGAGTGTTTTCTTCTTTGTGTTTTTTGTTTACATAGGTGCCGGCATGCGGTATTTTTAACGAATCAAGTATATTTAAAGTACGCAAGGCACCTTGTTTTCGGCGGTCGAGGCAGTGGTTGTTAGCCATCCCAAAAATATCAATACCGGCATTTTTTGCAGCAACAGCCAGCGCATCAGGCGAACTGAATTGGGGATAGCCTTTAAACGGGGGGCCTGCCAAAGTAACCTCAAGGTTGGCAATAGCAACATCAACTTCACTAATTTCATTTTTTAAATATTTGAAAACCTTGGTATAATTATAGCTGCCATCGCTCTGCCCGGCACTTTTTATTTGGGTATCGTGCCCCATAATATCGCCCATAAACAGTAGCGACAGGGTTGTAGAATCGTTATTGACCTGACCAACACAAATAAAATTTATTAAAAGGGCTGCAATAATTATTGTTAGGCGCATAATTAATATTTTAATTTTTAATTGTAGGCTAATTAAGATATCTCATAAAAAGCATCAAGCCCGGGGTAGTGCATTTTTTTGATAGCCATATTTTGTGACATTATCCTATAAACCACTTCACCCTCAGAGCACAGTTCGCCTGCATTGTTAAAAAGGCAGGTATGTATTTTTACTGTACGACGGTCTTGCTCAATTATTTTACCTGTAATTTTTATTTCACCGTCGCTAACTAATACATGCTTTAAAAACTTTATATTTAAGTCAATGGTAAAGCCTGCTGTTTCAGCTTTAATATAAACTACCCAACTCGCTATTTCATCGTGCAGGGTTGATTGAATGCCACCATGCAGCGTGTCAACAAAGCCTTCGTACTCTTTGCTCGGCAGCCAAGTGGTTACCAAACCTTCTCCGTCGTCAAAAAACTCAAGGTGTAGCCCAATTTTATTGTCGTCGCTACAACCAAAGCACGAGTAAACTCCTTTACCTTTCCATGGGTTTATTATTTGTTTCATTTGCTATTTTTTACTATTATTATCTTTATTACATCAAGTATCTCCAATCATAAATTGCACATCAGTTTATCTCGCTTTAGCGGATTAATCATAAATCCTCAATATTACATTCTCAACCTCAACCTATCCAAATACTATTTTTAAAATCAAAATCCTTAACCTTGTAATTATAATCATAAAAATGAAAATCGGCAAGTGGAATTTTATCGATATTTTTATTATTATCTTTCCTGTCTTTAGTTGACATTAACACAAATAAACCGGGTTTAACAATATTACGTAATGCTGCCGATTCGCAAATTACAGCATAATTATCTGGTATTAAAGGTGTTAAAATCTCAATAGCTTTATTAAGGTAATTATCGTTTGCTTGCACATAAAACACTTTTTGCGCTCCTGCTGCAAGCATTTTTGAGCTGTCTTTTGTTGTTTTTTTACAGGTTTCTTCGCTTACTATAAGCCCTTTGCTTGTATATATAATTTTGCAAGTATTGCATAGTTTATGAATATGTGGGGTAATTTTAATTGCCACCACGTTTTGCTTTTTTGATATATGCTTAATTAATCTGCATGCAAAAGTAGTTTTCCCCACATTTCGGTTGGTGCCTGCCACCAATAGCATATTGTGCCAATTAATCATATTATTTTGTATTTAGTGCTTTGTGTAAATCTAAATTCTAAAATCGTTAATCAAAAATCTCAAACCAACCAAATATCAATTAATAGTAATCTCAAATATTCTGACTTAGCGTTAAAAAAAACTACACCAAATCATTAGTTGTATTAATATTTTTAAATTGCTCAATATCATCTATCTCAATATATTTCACCTTAATTTTTAATAATAGATTAACCAATTTGTAGTCGTTTTGGTTTATGCAGTTTTTAATAATTGGCAATATTGCTTTTTTATAACAGCCAATCAAAGGCTCTAATTTGCCATTGGGCAGTCGTGGAATTACAGCATCAACATTTTTCGAGTTTTCAATTAGTATTTTATATAACCTATGGTTTAAATCAGGTACATCGCACGGTATAATAATATTTAGTTCGGTTTTTGAAGCTTTTAAGCAACTGTACAAACCACTTATTGGTCCAATGTTTTTATATTTATCAGGTATAACAGTATGTTTAATATTTGAGATATGGTTATTTGAGCTTATTAAAATATTTTGGGTATATTTTTGTAAAATATTAATAGCATAATCAATAAGTCTGATGCCTTTATACTTAATGGTGGCTTTATCTTGTCCCATTCTTGAGCTTTTGCCACCGGCTATTACAATACCAGTAATTTTATTTGAAACCATACCACTAATATAAAAAACCTGATAGAAAATAAAAAACTACCAGGTTTTTGTTTAACCCTAAATTATCAAATCTCAAATAACAATTATCAAATCTAAAGTTTCAAATCTCAAATCTCCAGGTTTCCTCTAACATCCCCCTTTAGCTCTTTTTCTTTTCTTTCTTTTTTTAATTTTTGGCATGGTTGGTGCCGATTGAACTTGTTGGGAATTAGCATCCAATGTTCCTCCACCCAATGCAGTATTCATTGCTTTTCTGAAATCATATTTTGCAAATTCATCACTTGGTGCTGTTTGTTTGGGTTTTTTAGGACTCATAATGGTTTCGGCCCAATAATTCAATCCGCCTTGCAATACATAATTGTTCTTAAACCCTCGCTGGGTACAAATTAACCATGCCTGATTTGCATTTACAGTACCGTTTGAGTAAAAAACATTGGTAATCACATCTTGGTCAAGGTATGCTTCCCATTCATCTGATATTATATCTGCCAAAGGTATATTTATAGCTCTGGGCAGATGATATTTTTCATACTCATCTTTAGCTCGTACATCAATTAGCAGAATTGATGGATCTTTCTGCACAATATAATCGGCAACTTGATCGGTGTAAAAATATTGGGCTCCCTCTGTCACTTCCCCAACCAGCTCTTCAATTGTAAGTTTGAAAGGTTTGGTGGTATTTTCAGGAACAAATGCCATTATTATTGCTAATGGTAATAATGCAAAAATCAAAAGTACTCTCGGTTTTACTTGTTTAAATATAGTATTCATATCTTATAATTTTTAATCTTGTAATTTTCAAAAAGTTATTAATACTCTTTTTGAGGGAATTTTTTCTCAGCCCACTCACCAACATAAAACATGGCAAATGCAGCAAGTACAATTCCTAAGGCTAATAATCCCTGCGATAACCCTAGTACTTCATTTAACCTAGGGTAACCTTGAAAGCCGGCTTTGTAAAATTCTTCAAATAAAGGATAACCCTCGGTAAATGCGAAAATGCCAATAAAAATACCTCCTACAAACACCATGGCATCAATTTTTCCAATAGCGGCTGCACAAACACTTGTCCCTGGGCAAAAACCTCCCATAATAAATCCTACGCCCATAATAACACCACCACCAATAGCCGATGGCAGGTATGTTGGGTTAACATATAAAAGGTCTAAATCAACCCATCCAAAAAGACTGAAAAATAGCAGCCCAATCATGGCTGTTATAGCGGCTGTGAAAAATACCTTTAGCACAACTGTGTCGTATCCGTAAAACACACCTGCCAATTTTCTGCTCGATGAAAATCCGCTCGATTCAAGCACAAATCCAAATCCGATACCTATTAAAAAAGCCATCAAAAAATTTACACTTGTTGATATTATTTCGTTAACTATTAATGGTCCCATATTTTAATTTTTTAACTTATAACTTTAATATACTTTAGTTCACTTCTAACTTCTAACTTCTAACTTCTAACTTCTAACTTCTAACTTCTAACTTCTTCATATCCAGTTTTTTCTAAAAAAATAGGCCAAAACATAACCTGTACCAAAAATCGCGGCCATGGTTATAAATCCACCCATTGACAGTACGGCCATTCCGCTTAATGCCGAACCTGAAGTGCAGCCTCGCCCAATTTGCGAGCCTAACCCAAATAAAACACCTCCTGCCAAAGCAAATATCAATCTGCGTTTTGAGGTGATTTTTGGCGAATGTTCAACTTTAAATTTCAATCTTCCTGCCAAAGCACCACTAATAAAACCGCCCACAACAACGCCAAGCATCTGAAAAACTAACCACGATTTCATTGGTCCATCGGGGTGCGACTCATTGTACTTTTTATAATAAGCTGTATTTTCGGCATGTTTGGGTGCTATGGTATTAACACCTTGCACAATAACACTTTTAAGTGCACCGCTGGCCCCTAATCCTCGACCCGAAATAAAATTGGACGATAACAGCACTAAGCCTAGTAGTACTCCTCCTACATATGGATTTATATATTTTTTCTGCTTCATAGTTTTATGTATTGTTATGATTTATATTTTTTGTCATTAAAACTGTTATTTGGCTAAAACCGTCATTCAATTGTTATTGGGTAAATTATCTGCAACCTTCAACTTTTTTTTACTTCAACATTCAACATTTAGCGTTCAATCTTTAATATAAATACCTACTTAACTGACCTGCATAGGTAATCAACCATCTAAGCATAAAGCTGCCAAACAGTATTAATACTACCGGTATTACTACCGGAATATGTTTGCCACGTAGTTCCATAACTTCTAAAGCTGCCGGCACTATCATGCCTAGCATAACAACAAAAATCCAGAATTGGGCAGTTAACTCGCCACCCAAAAATATTTGTGCAGCATCTTGCTGAACCTGTGTGCTGGACAAAAAGCCCATAAACATGTGTATAATAAAAAACAGCTCAACGCCAATTACTATTAAATCAATACGGGCAAATGTTTTACGTTCGTCTTCATTTTTTGATAGCAGCATTATTAATGCCGATCCTGCTGACAGACCTGAGGATAAAAACAGCAAGCCAAGAATAGATGTGTTCCATAAAGGACGTGCATTAAAGGCTGATAATAATATTCCGGTATAAATACCGAGTATTACCCCGAATATTACCATAACCCATGCCATTTGCTTTTTATACCCGGCAAAAAAGGTTTCAATATCTTTTATCCATTGAAATTGCCAATCCCACCGTGGAAACCACTCTCTAATGTTAAGGGCTGCCCATATTGCCGATACCGGAGTAACAACCATCAATGTCCATGCTCCCCAACTCATTGGGCTTTCTAATTTAATTGTGGTGTAAAGTCTCCAAAAATATAGTTTATGATGCAAATCGAGAAATAAGGCTAATAACCCAACAACTAATATAATTGGTATTAAAACAGGTGCCTTATTAACTGCTGTTGGGTATTTATTGCCTTTGCCTAATAAATAATATAACCCTGCAAAAAAAAGCAAACCGGCAGCTACACCACCAAGAAAAAGATATACAGGAATTTCCCAACCCCATGCATGGAGCACCGGGTCAATTTTTAAATTCATCCTGCCGCTAACTATTAATTCTTCTTTCATATTTAATAAGTATATAGTAATAAGATTTAAAGTAGTTAGTATTTATATTTTTGCAGTAATAATAAATTTATCTTTTACTTTATACTAACTGTTTTTCACCTCTTTTATATTAAAAAATAGACATTTGGTTTTGTACCTGCCTCCGGTGCAAGCACTTTAT
>CBDUWQ010000120.1:0-11829 GCA_965370965.1 uncultured Bacteroidales bacterium | reverse complement strand
GATGCCTCAAACGAGGGGGGTATTCCACTCACAGGAGTAAAACTTTATAGTGCAAGAGGAAATCTTTTAATTGATTCGAAGCAGGAAGGTTCTCCTAATAGAATTTTTATCGTTAATGTAAGTGAAGGTTTTGTATCCGATTTATTTGATGCAAATAAAGGATCTTATGCGGCTCTAGGAATAAAGCATGGAAGAGAGCATTCTTATAAAGTTATTGAAAACGGTGCTCTTTTTGCTACTCCAACAGGCCTTACTTGGAGGGACGTTAAAGCTGGAGCACATTTTTTTGCTGAAGGATGGGCTGCTGGTTTCGGAAAAGGGTTAAAATACAATGATCGAGGTCTTAATGATTATTATTCAAAACAATATGGAGCAAAAGGCAAATGGTTAAATTATTTTAGCTCAAAACAAATAGACCCTTGGTGGTAATGAAAATAAGAAAAGAAATACAAAAATATCTAAAGAACCCTGATATTGACAAACATGATTTTGAAATCCTTGCAGAAAAGATTTTCTCTTTTCTGCGGGTTTTTCTAAATTATTTTCTAATTGTTTTCGGAATATCAATTATAACGGGAATACTTAGAATTGCATTTCGAATTGAATACATCCCAAATGATTTAGATGATTTAACATTTGTATTAATAAATATTCTGGCTTTCCCTGTGTTGGAAGAAACAGCATTTAGGTTATCCTTGGTTTATAAACGTTTGAACTTAACTCTTTCTACTTTGCTCATATTCTATTATTCTATATCAATATTATTAGCAGGCAGTGTTATAGATATAAGTAATGAAATTATACTAAGAGTTGGATTGTCAGTTTTTGTAGCTATTTTGGTATATTTAATTCTTGGAATCAAAACTGTTGGAACAAGAGTTAATCATTTTTGGAATAAGCACCGAAAAATTGTACTCTATACCTTATTGCTGTTTTTTACATTTAGACATTTAGACTTTTATGCATTAAAACCTGTTGTTTTAATATTATCACCAATACTCTTATTACCACAGTTTGTAGGTGGTATATTTTTATCTTTTACAAGAATACGTTTTGGTTTTATATATGCAATTTTGTTGCATACAATGATAAATATTCTAGCTTTTGCACCTCGCTTAATTTCACATTATGCAAATTAAATTTGATACTTGGAAAAAACAACTTGTAGACTTTGGTGATGACACAAAAGGCAATTTCAAATTAGTAAAAAGGCCTTCATTTGGTTATGGTGCAGATTATTTCGCAGCAACAATTAATTATAAGGAAAATGAAATAAATATCTTACAGAGTGCTACTAAAATAAACATAGAAGTAGATTTGTCTCCTTTGATTCTAGAATATTGCATGGAAAACAGTGTCAATTTGACCCTTAGTATTAATCAACGAGATTTCTTTGACAGAATATTTTCGGGAGCTAGCATCAGTAGTGGCAACAAGAACTTTGACAAGAAATACACCATTAAAAGTTCTGATAGTAGGTTGGCATTAAGTTTATTTAAGGAAGAAAGGGTTCAGTTTTTATTTCTGGAACACCCTTTGCTTATTTTTAATGTATTAAATGAGCAAGGTAAAACAATCATAAGAATGAAGAATATGGCAAAGAAGCTTTATAGTAAAGAAGAAATGTTGTATTACTTTGAAGAATTTAATTTTATTGTAAGTAAAGTTTTGGAATAAAAAGTATCATATACGACACATTAATAGTTATATAAGACGATAAAAAGTTATTAACAATTACGAAGCAGAGTCAAGAGCACTTGAAAGAGTGTCCTTTAATTTTTTCTTAGCAAACAAGCCGTCAATAATGTGATATCCCCTGCTCCCGCACGATTAGCGACAGCGTATCGTGTGGTTGGTAATTAAGAAAACTAATAATTAGCATAACTAAAACCTCTTAGAAATGGGAGTTTTTTTTATTAAAGGGTGGTAATATTTTTAAGTTTAATACTTTTTATAAACCCATCAATAACCGAAAGAATATGACCTTTGTCGGTCTCTTCCATTTTTCCAATCTCGTTTAGGCGTTTAAGCATATCCGGGTCTTTAAAAAGATTTTCCTGTTTGGTTTCTCCAAGTAAATAACCAACCGTAGTTTTAAGAATCTTCGCAATCTTATCAACAGCATCAATTGAAGGAGTCATCTCATCACGTTCATATCTTCCAATAACCGAAGTTGAAGTACTCAAAGCTTTGGCTAATTCTGTTTGAGACATTTTATTTGCTTTTCGCAAAGCTGCTATTTTTTTACCAAATGTTTCCATGTAATAAACCTTTATAAGAGCTATAAAGCCCCTGTATTTACTTGTTTGGCAAATATACGAACCTTATCAGGGGAAAGCAGCCATTTAAAGGAGGCAATCCGTGAACTGTTAAGGGTTTTGAGAAAGCAGAACCCGTTTATGAAACACTTTGTCCAGGTTAGGAGCAGCGTAATAAGTTTATGGATTAAAAAAAAGAATATCCGAGAAGTTCAATACATGGCAGGTCGTAACAATATAATTAGTACTCAGCGATATGTGCGGGCAAATCTTGACGAATTAAAAGAGCAATTAGTAAAGTTTCATCCGTTACAGTGAAACTAAATGTGAATATAAATCGTTAACTTTGTATAAAATATAATTATCATGGGAACGCTAGAATTAAGAAATGAATTACACGATTTTATAAACCATGCAGACGAAAGGTTTTTAAAAATGGTATATGCTATGAGTAAGGAATATAAAAATCCTGTAATTGTTGGCTATAATACAGATGGTTTGCAAATAACACAACAAGACCTTAAAAATAGGGTTAAATCAGCTTCTATGCGAGTTAAATCAGGTGATTTTTTAACACAAGAAGAAGTTGAAAAGGAGGTTGAACGTTGGTAAAAAAGAAGAAGCTTCCAATTCGTTGGGACAGGTTGGCTAAAAAAAATATTGATAGCATTTTCGAATATATTGCAAAAGACTCAATCACAGCAGCTAAAAAGGTTAAGAAAGAATTAATCAAACTAGCTCATAGCCTAAATAATTTTCCTGAAAAATACTCAATTGAAGAATACTTGGCTGATGAACCTGAAAATTATCGTTCAGTATCAAAATGGAGTTATAAGATAATTTATGAAGTAACTGACGAATGCATAATTATAGCAGATGTTTTTCAAACTAGTCAACATCCTTCAAAAATAAATACAGATACTGAAGAATAACTACTCCGCTTAAACTTCACTACTAAACTGATACGAATAGGAAAATAGGCGTTTGTCATCAGTCGTTAGCATAAAATCACGCCAAACCTCTCCAACACTTTTTTATAGATATTTTTTCTTTCAATTGAATAAAAAAAGTTCGTTCGCCCTGCGGGTTCTGCTTCGCTACAGTTTGTCATGCTTTTTAAAAGAAGTAATTCGAGAACTGTTAAGAGTGCTTAGAAAACAAAATCCGTTTATGAAACACTTTGTTCAGGTTAGGAGCAGCGTAATAAGTTTATGGATTAAAAAAAAGAATATCCGAGAAGTTCAATACATGGCAGGGCACAATAATATAATTAGTACTCAAAGGTATGTAAGAGCGAATCTGGATGAACTGAAAGAGCAATTAGTAAAGTTTCATCCTTTGAATTAATTTGGAGGTCACAATTTGCGACCTCCAATTTTTAATCACTATTTTTGAAAACCATAAAATTACAATACAATGACAGAAGAAAACAAGATTCTAATACCAACCGAGCACATAATGAACAAGATATTCCTAGTAAGGGAAGAAAAGGTAATGCTAGATATACATCTTGCTGAAATTTATGGTGTTGAAACTAGAGCTCTTAAACAAGCTGTTCGTAGAAATATGGAGCTTTTTCCTAGTGATTTTATGTTTGTTTTAAATGATGCTGAAATAGATATCATGGTATCACAAAATGTGATACCTTCAAAACAACATCTTGGAGGTGCTAAACCTTTTGTTTTTACTGAGACTGGTGTTGCTATGCTTTCTAGTGTTCTTAAGAGTAAAAGAGCAAGAGAAATGAATGTTGCTATTATGCGTGCTTTTGTTGCTCTTCGTAAGATGATTGTTAATCATACTGAAATGCGTTTAGAGATAGAAGATATCAAAAAGAAGTTAGAGAACCAGGATAAAAACATAGAGCTTGTATTTACTTATCTTGATGAGTTTATGGAAAAACAAGAGAACCCGAAGCCAAGAAAGCAGATTGGTTTTAAAAAGGATAACGAATAACTACCCCGCTTAAACTTCACTACTAAACTGATACGAATAGGAAAATAGGCGTTTGTCATCAGTCGTTAGCAAAAAATAACGCCAAACCTCTCCACTTCGTTCCGTTAATTGCACTGGCTCTCCCACCGCTAACTGTAGGCACTTTTTCCTCTAATTCGTAGTAACAGGACATCATCATGAATTAATTTTTTTCTTTCAATTGATTTTCATTTGAAAGAAAAAAAATGATAGATTTGTTATCGTAAAGTAAACGTTCTTTAAAAAACTGAATTGTCGGGAAGTCTGGCAAAGTTGAAAGGCTTGATTTTAGTGGAGTAGTTGGAGATGTTGCCTCAAACGGTGGGGGTGATAATTCATCAAAAATTGAAAATGGAATTATTTCAGTTAGTGCAGGTTTTGCATTTGGAGGTGGTTATACTATTGAATTTGGACAAGTATTTGATAAAACAGGAAATAAGAAATATTATTTCTCTCACGGTCCAACTATTGGGGTTGGATTGAGTCTTGCAGTAAATAATCATGAAATTAAATCTACAAATAAAAACCCTTTTACAATAGATATGTACTCAGGAACTACAGCAGGATATGATGTGGGAGTATTATTTATGGGTGGTTATTTTGGAGGTAATTTACCATTTAATAATACGCCACAAGATGGATTTCATAATTTTGGTACGAAATACTACGAAGGCGGCTTAGGCGTTGGTGGTGGTGGTGTGATGTTTGGTGCATGGTGGTCTAAATCTAATACTATATTTTTTGGAGAATGAAAAAGAAACTAATAATAAGCACTGTCGCATTTGTAATATTTTTTACATTATTTAAGATTTTCTCAAGCGGAAATTATCCAGATTTCTTTGCAAATAATGGTTGTCACACATTAACAGAGCGAATGAGGGCTGCAAGATTTTGTGGTATTGTGGATGAAAAGTATTTAGATAAGAAGAGTCATATGGATGAGACTATTATTGTCAATAATAAGAAGTCTGAAATAATGATGATAATACCTAACGAATTAAGTGGACTTTATGAATTTATTGAAGTTGGAGATTCAATTTTTAAAGAAAAAGAATCAATGGAATGTTATATAAAAAGAGAGAGCATTACAAAAAGGTTTGAAATAGATTTTGGATGCAAATAAAAAAAATGCATGGAAACATTAGAGAAAAAATCAAAAGCAATTAAAAATATAGGTAATGCAATTACCGCATTATCTGCAATGATAATTTTCGGAAATGGCATGGGGATATTTTCTTTTACCATTCTTGGATTTGGAAATATTGACAATGGACAAGCAACTGGTAATACTAGTGCTCTTGGTTGGATTTTTGAACATTATTTAAGCGTGTGCTTGAGTATGATTTTTATTGGTGTCATATACCTACTTGGGGGTGTGTTCGTTGCCAAATATAAGCTTTGGGCAAATAGACTCGTAACTTTTGTTTCAGGTCTTTTGTTTGTTATAATTTGGAGCTTAATGATATTTATGTTTATTGCAATGAGTGGACAAGTTGAATTACAAACATTTAGAATTGGTTCAATTGCAACGGCGTTATTTTGGTCAACTCCATTAGTAATACTAATTTGGTATTTAAACAAAAAGAATACATTAAAACACTTTGTTTAAATTAAGATATTAAAGAAAACTCTCAGCCTTTGGTTGGGAGTTTTTTATACCATTAATTGCCTGAACAATAGGCAGTACTATATTCATCCGTTATAGTGAAACTAAATGTGAATATAAATCGTTAACTTTGTAAAGTATAAAAATGTATTTGAAATGGATTTACAAGTTGCAAAAATAGGCGTGCTTCAAAAGATTATGAACGTATCAAAAATGTCTCTTCTTGATAAGATTAGTGATATTTTGGATAAAGAAATGATTGTAGGTTACACTGTTGATGGCAAACCCTTGACAAAAGAAGCTTATAATACTCGTTTACTGTTAGCTGAAAAGCAAATAGCTTCAGGGAATTATATTTCTCAAGAAGATTTAGAAAAAGAAGTGGAAAATTGGTAATGGGAAAATTAAAAATAGTTTGGACTACTCAAGCAAAAGAAGACTTGAAAAATATCTATAAGTATTGGGAGAAAAAATCTTTGCACGGAGCAATGAATGTAAGGTCAGATATTCTTAAAAGTCCTAAAATAATATTTTATTCTGAACAATATCAAATTGATGATATTAATCCAAAATACCGTAGGATTATTGTTCGTAACAACTATAAAATTTTGTATAAAGTTGAAAGCAAAACAATTTTTATAATGGGAATTGTTGGTACAGCTCAATCACCAGAAGTAATACGAGAGAAATAATTACTCCGCTTAAACTTCACTACTAAACTGATAAGAATAGGAAAATAGGCGTTTGTCATCAGTCGTTAGCATAAAATCACGCCAAACCTCTCCAACACTTTTTTATAGATATTTTTTCTTTCAATTGAATAAAAAAAGTTCGTTCGCCCTGCGGGTTCTGCTTCGCTACAGTTTGTCATGCTTTTTAAAAGAAGTAATTCGAGAACTGTTAAGAGTGCTTAGAAAACAAAATCCGTTTATGAAACACTTTGTTCAGGTTAGGAGCAGCGTAATAAGTTTATGGATTAAAAAAAAGAATATCCGAGAAGTTCAATACATGGCAGGTCGTAACAATATAATTAGTACTCAGCGATATGTGCGGGCAAATCTTGACGAATTAAAAGAGCAATTAGTAAAGTTTCATCAGTTAAAATAAATAACAATGTTCAGTTTGCGACATCAAGTTTTATTAATAGTTTTGAAAACTAAATTTTAAAAATAATGAGTGATACAAATAATAAATTGGTTATTCCTGATGAAATAATCATGACCAAAATATATTTTATAAGGAAACAGAAAGTCATGATAGATAGCGACTTGGCAGAGCTTTATGAAGTAGAAACAAGAAGACTAAATGAGCAAGTCAAACGTAATTTATCTAGGTTTCCTGAAGATTTTATGTTCCAACTAACAGATAAAGAATTTATTAACTTGAAATCGCAAATTGCGACATCAAGTTGGGGAGGTCGAAGAAGAGCTCCTTATGCTTTTACGGAACATGGTGTTTTAATGTTATAAAGTGTTTTGAATAGTGAAAAAGCGGTAAGTGTAAATATTCAAATAATGAGAATCATTACTAAAGTTCGTCATATACTTACCGATAACTTAAATGTGAAACTTGAGATTGAGGAAATAAAAAAGAAGCTTGAGAACCAAGATAAAAATATTGAATTAGTGTTTACTTATTTGGATGAACTAATTGAGAAACAAGATAATCCACAACCTAGAAAACAGAATGGTTTTAAAAATGATAATGAATAATTATCCCGAGGCAACTTACTACTAAACTGATACGAATAGATTCCTATGTGTAAAATAAGTAAAAACTTGTTTATATTAATTAGGAAGTACTCCACTTATTAATCGAAAAGTGTACCACTATTTATTAATCAAATGAACAAAATTTGTTCATTGCAAAATGATAAGTATGTATGCAAAACAAGAAATAATTATAAATAGCTATCGAGATGGTAAAAGCAACGAAGCATTTCTCGAGACTTGCATGTAAGTAGGCGCACAGTAAAAAAATATATTTATTTAAAGTCTTATTATACAGATGATTACATAGGGGTATGGCAAATTATGGCTAAGTTTTAACAACCTTATAAATCATATTTGTGCATAATGCAGGGTAATTAGAACTTAGCCCAAATTATTAAAGTTTAACAGCAATATCTCTATTATATAAAAGCCTGAAAAAAAGCGCCCACAAGCCTACAAACACAAATGAAAAAACGTATGACGCATGCATTTCGGGCAACCATGAATTAAATATGTTATTAAATAAAAAATCTTGCATGTTTAAACCGCCGCCGGCAGGTATTTTATACAACAATCCTCCTGATAAGGCAGCAAGCGAAAAACTTAGCAATGCATTGTAACCATAATACCTAAAAAACAAAAATGGTTTTTTAATATGTTTAATTTCAATAATATAGTAAAACCCTGATAGCAGCAAAAGTGAAGCCCCGCCTGTAACCAAAACATACGAGCTGGTCCAAAGCTGTTTGTTTAAAGCAAATAACAGGCTCCAAAGCAACCCAACAATAAGCATGGCAGTACCACTAACAAACAGCATTTTTACTACTTTAATTGGCAATGGTTTTTTTCTTAAAAAATTACCAATAATTGCTCCTATGGATACTGAACATATTACCGGCAAAGTACTTAAAATACCTTCGGGATCGTATGGTATAGTCCAAAAGAAAACTTTATTTTCCAATATGGCGCGGTCAATCCATGCGGCTAAGTTTGGAATAACCTCAGTAGTTGGTAACACCGACAGGTTGGGTTTGCCAAATTCGGGAACGGGAATTAGTGTAAGTACTGTCCAATAAAAAAGTAGTATTGCAATATTTGCAGCAATAAAAAGTTGTTTGTTGGTATTCAAATACAGCAGTGCTGTTAATATATATACAATACCTATGCGTTGCAGTACTCCTAATAAACGTATTGACGAAAAATATTGCCCTGTGCTTTGTGTTATAAGCTCAATGGTGTAGCCAACCGCAAAAAGTAAAATGCCTCTTTTAAAAATTTTAAGATAAATATTTTTTTTAGAGATGCCTTTTTCAATTTGGCTTTTTATTGACAATGCCATTGAAACACCCATTATAAACATAAATGCCGGAAATATAAAGTCGGCTGCCGTAATTCCCTGCCACGTGCAATGTTCAAATATTTGAAAACGTGTTTCCCATGTTCCCGGATAGTCAACAAGTATCATTCCTACAACACACAAGCCGCGAAATACATCAAGAGAAACAAGCCTTTTTTTCATAAAAGTTATTAATAATTCTCGCTTTCTACTTCAAAATAGCTTTGCGGATGCTGGCATGCAGGGCAATTTTTTGGTGCTGTTAGGCTTTCGTGAACAAAACCACAATTGCGGCATACCCATTTTACGCTTTTCTCTTTCTTAAAAACCTTTCCACCATTAATATTTTCAAGTAATTTGCGATAGCGTTTTTCGTGCTCGGCTTCAACTTTAGCAATTACCTTAAAAGCTGCGGCTACTTCTTTAAAACCCTCTTTGGCAGCTACTTCAGCAAAGTCGGGGTACAGTTCAGTCCACTCCTCATTTTCGCCCATGGCAGCAGCTTCAAGGTTTTCAACTGTTGTGCCAATAATACCTGCTCCATATGTTGCTGTTATTTCAACATCGCCGCCTTCAAGAAATCTAAAAAACCTTTTGGCATGAGCTTGCTCTTGTTTTGCTGTTTTTTGAAAAATTTCGGCAATTTGTTCGTAACCCTCTTTTTTGGCTACTTTGGCAAAAAATTCATACTTATTTTTAGCTTGCGACTCTCCTGCAAAAGCTTTCAGTAAATTTTTTTCTGTTTTTGTTCCTTTAATACTCATAATAAAATATTTAATGTTTTGTAAATTGGTTATCTCAATTTAGATATAAATTAGTATAATTTATCCTCCTTAATGCTAATTGTTCCTATGGCTCCGCTTATTTTTATAACAATAGAGTATTTTGTATTGCCATAAAGCTTATTTTTATATTCGTTATTATGCTTTCTGTAATCTGGTGTTTCAACATTACCTAAAAAGCCATTTATAATAAACTTAACCCCTATATTATCAGGAACGGTAATGTTTAACTCGCCAATACCAGCATTTATTTGTGCTTTTAAGTTGTTTTTGTAATTGCCCGATAAATTTATATTTGCCTCGCCAATACCGGCCTCAACCTTTAAAAATGGGAGCGAGGTGTTTTTCAAGTTTATATTAAATGACCCTACACCCAGTTTAAAAAGAGCCTTTTCAATATTAAAACCTTCAAAATCCATATCAGCTACACCAACGCCAAGTACTACTCCCAATGAATAGTTGTATTTGGTGTTTAATTCAATCCAACATTTATTGTCATCATCAATGTGTTTTTCTTCGTCTTTAGTTGAGGCTTTTATTATAAGTTTGCCATAATCATCTTTTTCGGTATATGAAACCGTTGGATCCCAATCATATTTGTTATAAGTTAACTTGGCATGGGCAAGGTTATCAGTGCCTCCTTTTATAAAAAGCTGCCCCCCTTTAATATGTATTAAAGTCTTAATATTTTTGGCTTTGCCAGTTTTTATGGTTTGTTCAAACTTGGTAATTTTGTTTTGCGAAAAAGTATTTATTGAAATTATTAGTATTAAAACTAATGTTGAAATATATGTTTTCATCTGTTTATAATTTTAAAAACCATTAAGGCATTAAGAAAATTAAGCTTCATTTGTTTATAATTTTAAAAACCATTAAGGTATTAAGAAAATTAAGCTTTATTTGTTTATAATTTTAAAAACCATTAAGGCATTAAGAAAATTAAGCTTCATTTGTTTATAGTTTTAACCTCAGAGTAACGTTGAGAAAATATTTTAATAATTCTAAAATCAGGGACGTTTCATGTGCTTAAATTTTTTTTAGGTTTTCTTCAAAAATAGGTATTTTTAATGATGCATTAAAATTAGGGTTTAAGAACAGCTCTCCCGTTTCAGCATTAATATACCCTTTAATAAAATGTGGGGCAAGGCAGTAAATCATATCATCCTCATCTCCCAAATAGGGCTCTTTTACCGATAAAACTTCGGAAAAATGATGTGCTACATTCTCAAGCCGGTGCGAATACTCGTTAATAAGCTGTTTTGATATTTGTATTACAATGGTAAATTTGCCGTAAGCCTGCCTAACAATAGTGAAATACTTAATTGCAACCACATCTTTGGCAGTTACAACATCGGTAGTAAAGTCTAAATAGCTTTGAAACTCAAACCCCTCTTTTAATATTTTATCGGCAGTTTTGCGATGCTCTGTATTATGTAAAAAAGTTATTACATTACAATTGCTTTCAATTGTATTTTTCAGAATATTTATATATTCTGAATCAACATTGGATTCTGCATCATCAAGTTTTTTATCAACTATTTTAGTCTTTTTTAATTTCATCAAAAATTATTTTTTTCATTGTATCAAACTCATCACGGTTAAATAAACGTGTAAGGTATATAATTTTACCATTTCGGTCAATAATAATATTACGTGTTACACCTGCATTTTTTAAAGCATACTGTGAAAAAATTTTACTATTCAGGTCAAGCGCAAGCGGATAAGTAATTTTTGTTTGACTTATAAACTCAATAACTTTATCTAAGGGTTCATCTCTATCAATTCCAAATAATACAAAGTCATTGTTTTTAAATTTTTGCCAAATTTCATTCTCAATAAAAGGCATCTCTTTTCGGCATACACCACACCAACTGGCAGTAAATTGCAGCATTACTACTTTACCTCTGTTATCCGATAGTTTAAATGTTGAGCTATCATGCAAAATGGTTTCAAAATCAGGTGCTATATCCCCAATTTTCACAATAAATCCGTGGGGTAATGTGTCTGTATTTTGAGCATTTACATTGAGCACTATTATTACTATCAGCAATATAAAGGTAGTTATTGTTTTTCTCATATATTAAATTTATTGCTAATCTACCTATCTATGCAGTTAAACAGGTGCGCAAATAATAGTTGTTATTTTAATTGTTTTGTGCGA
>CBDUWQ010000119.1:0-11855 GCA_965370965.1 uncultured Bacteroidales bacterium | reverse complement strand
GTTTCCGATGCCTTACAGCTACATCAAACTAAACGCATGAATTATTCAGGTTAAACTCACCAAAAGAAATTGTAGTTATGATTAAAAAAAACCACACAATTATTTGATAATGTGAATAAATATCACGTATTTTGCGAACCGAAAATTGAGGCGAGAATTAAAAAGATATAAAACAATGTCAAAAATTTGTCAAATAACAGGAAAAAAGATGATGGTGGGTAATAATGTGAGCCACTCGCATGCAAAAACCAAAAGAAAGTTTTACCCTAACCTATTTACCAAGAAATTCTATTTGCCGGAAGAAGATCGCTGGATTACTTTAAAAGTATCGGCATCAGGCATACGTAATATTAATAAAAGTGGTTTGTTTAACGTATTAAAGAAGGCTAAAGCCAAAGGCTTTATCAATCAATATTAAAAATTATTTAAGATGGCTAAAAAGTCGAAAGGTAATAGAGTTCAGGTTATTTTAGAATGTACTGAACATAAAGAAAGCGGAATGCCGGGTACTTCAAGATATATTACCAAAAAGAATAAGAAAAATACTCCGGGAAGAATGGAATTGAAAAAATACAATTCAATTCTAAAAAAGGTAACTGTACATAAAGAAATTAAATAATACCTAAAAGATGGCAAAAAAAGTAGTTGCAACGTTAAAAACAGGTGATGCCAAGACTTTTGCAAAAGTTATTAAAATGGTAAAATCATCAAAAACAGGTTCATATCAATTCAAAGAGGAGATAGTGAATTCCGAGCACGTTAAAGATTTTTTTAAAAAATAGATATTATTAAGATTAACAAAAAAAGCTTTCTTCAAATTGAGGAGAGCTTTTTTTGTTTAGTATTTAACAAGAGTAAAAATTAGTTAAATAACTGATTGCTAATATTATATTATTCATAATTATCAAATTTCATGTGTTTATTAATGCTTTGTATTTCATATCCTTTTGCCCGCCTTAAGGTAAACCTGACTAATTAGTAGGGCAGACCTGTTTGCCGTGGCGGATGGAGGAACAAATAAAATAAATCGCTACCCTCACTTGAAATAGTTGGGGCAAACTGTGAGGTTTTCATATAATAGAGGCTAATAAATACAACAATTTGAGTAAAATATTTACATTTGTGCATAATTAATAAAGATGCCCTAAACCAATAATAAAATAATAAAATAAAAATGGGACTGTTTTCAAGCAAAAAAAAAGAGAGTCTTGATAAAGGTTTAGCAAAAACAAAAGAGAGCGTTTTTAAAAAACTATCAAGAGCTGTTATTGGTAAAACATCGGTTGACGATGAAGTGTTAGATAATTTAGAGGAGGTATTAATTACTTCTGATGTTGGTGTTGATACTACCCTTAAAATTATTGAACGGATTGAAAAAAGGGTTTCAAAAGATAAATATATTGGAACAAGCGAACTTACTACAATGCTTAAGGAAGAGATTGCCGCTTTGTTGCAAGAAAATAACACAAATGACATTTCAGAATTTACTGTGCCCGAAACAATTAATAATATGCCATATGTTATTATGGTTGTGGGTGTTAATGGTGTAGGAAAAACTACCACAATTGGTAAGTTGGCCTACCATTTTAAAAAAGCCGGCAAAAAAGTTTACATTGGTGCTGCCGACACGTTTAGAGCTGCTGCTATTGACCAGCTTGAGGTTTGGGCACAAAGGGTTGATGTACCTATTGTAAAACAAAAAATGGGATCCGACCCTGCGTCGGTGGCATTTGACACTGTTCAATCGGCCATTACCAACAATGCCGATGTGGTTTTAATAGATACTGCAGGAAGGCTGCACAACAAGGCTAATTTAATGAATGAGCTTACAAAAGTTAAAAAAGTAATGCAAAAACATATACCCGAAGCTCCACATGAGGTGTTATTGGTTTTAGATGGAGCAACAGGGCAAAATGCTTTTGAACAAGCAAAACAGTTTACAAAAGCTACTGAAGTAACATCGCTGGCATTAACTAAATTAGACGGTACAGCAAAAGGTGGTGTGGTAATTGGTATCTCAGACCAGTTTAAAATACCAGTTAAATATATTGGTATTGGCGAAGGTATTGAACACCTACAGGTTTTTAACAGGGTTGAGTTTGTTAATTCGCTTTTTAGTTAGTGCTGCAACTATATATGCAGTATAATAATTCCTTCTTTTATTTTTTTATATTGTCTAATATCCGCAAGCCAAGTACTTGTTAGTGATGACGTGGCTTGCAAATTAATAGTGAAGCTAACTTTTTACAATTCGCTGTTTGCCAATGAGCCACACCCTCACTTTGCGGATAAACACGCAGGTATTGTTAATCTCAAATATTTATATTTATGATGTGCAATTATTAATTGTAGAAGTAATTGAAAAGGCAAGTAATTAGCTGATAATCAAGATACTTTACTCTTATCTTTTGTTTATTACATATATTTATACCGTAACTTATAGATTTAAGGTGGGAAGCAAAAAAATTAACAAATATTTTTTTTAAAGTATTTTTTTTTGCAATTTACGTTGCAATTTTAACAACAAAAAACCTATTCAAATGCGATTATCATACTTATTTTTATTAGTTTTTGTATTGTCATTTATTAATACAAATGCACAGGTGGTTGGAGGCTCAGATGCTAAGTTGGCAAAGCTTTATAATTCAGGCAAATATGAAACTTGTTTGATTAAAGCAGATGATTTAACGTATAATGAAAAAACAAAGAGAGACCCCGAACCATATTTGTATATGGCAATGTGTTTTTATGAACTGTCAAAATCAAATGATCCGGTTTTAAAAGAGGATTATAAAAAAGGAGTTAGAAATTCGATAAAATATACAACCAAATTTATAAAAAAAGATAAGGATGGTGAAATGTACAATGATAATATAGAATTCATTAATATGATTAGAGGTCTTCAACTTACTGAAATTAAAGAGTATTTTAATGAAGGTAATTATAGAAAGGCAGCATCAACAACTAAAATTTACAGTAAGCTTTATAGGGAAAAAGATTATGTTCTACTCTATTTTATAGGTTTAAACGAGGTGCTTTCTAATAATTTAAGTCAGGGTTTACGTGATATGGCTGATTCAAAAACCGAAATTGAAGCAATAATTAAAACAGGAAATCTTAAGGTAAATAGTGAGTTTAAACTATTATTATCATCGGCAATATTAACATACTCCAATTATTTGGTAAATGATGACCAATTAGAAACAGCATCAGAAAATATTGCTTTTGCCAAAAAGATTTTGCCAAATGATGCAGTTATAAGTACTCAATACAGTATTGTAAATAAAAGATTTAAAATAGTAAATGATTCGATAAAGATGGAAAACGACACCCTTAAACAAAGTAACTAATCAGTGTAAAAGCCTTTACCGCCACAGATGGCAGTGTTACATTGGGTGGATAGCAGCCATGGCGGTTAATTTCTATAAAATCAAATATTTGCAGCAATTAATACTTTGCGTAACATATTTAAAGCTGCTATTGATGAGCGTTTTATATTTATCTCTCGCTCTTTTCCAAATTTAAATTGTTTTGAAATTGTGCCATTTGCACTTGATACGGCAATCCAAACCATCCCTACAGGTTTTTCAACAGTTCCGCCCCCAGGCCCTGCAATACCCGATGTAGCTATGGCATAATCGGTTTTTAGTATTTTTCGAGCTCCAATAGCCATTAATTCTACTACCTCTTTACTAACAGCTCCATAATTATCAATTATTTTACTATCAACCTTTAAAAGCTCTGTTTTTATTTGGTTTGAATAAGCAACCACCGAACCCTTAAAATAATTTGAGCTACCCGGAATTAAAGTAATCATTTGGGCAATGGTACCTCCTGTGCAACTTTCGGCAGTTGATAGTGTTTTATTACTGTTAATTAATAACTTACCTATTACCTTTTGAAGTATAACTTCAGTATCAGAAAAAATTATTTCAGGAATTATTTTATGCAGTTTTGCTATTTCAACTCCTATGGTTTCTTGCATTGGTTTTATATTATCTCCTATAATACCAAGCCTAAGTCTAATAACCCCGGGTGAGGGCAAATATGCCAATTTAATTGATTTGGGCAGCTGCTTTTCCCAATCATTTAATTTTAATGCCAATTGTGCCTCTGCAATACCTGTTATCATTACAGTTTGGTAATAGTTATTGGGTAAATTAAAAAATGACGTTATTTTATTAGCTATTTCATCCGTAAAAATACCTTTCATCTCCCATGAAACCCCTGGCAGACTAATTATTACTTTACCATTTTGCTCAAACCACATTCCGGGTGCTGTTCCCTGTCGGTTTCTTAACAATTTGGCTGTTTCAGGAAAAAGTGCTTGGTCTTTATTAAGGGAATTCATTTTAGCACCCCTCTGCTCCAAAAACTTTTCAATATCGCCATATACAGCTGTACTAAACTCCAGCTTGGTGTTAAACAGTTTACATAGTGTGTGTTTTGTAATATCGTCGTTTGTTGGGCCTAACCCACCTGTTAGTATTATTAGCCGGTTTAGTTGTAATGCTTTTTTTATAGAATCAGATATCGCCTTTCCATTATCAGATATAGAGAGGATTTGTGATATTGAAAACCCTAAACTTGTAAGTTCGGTAGCCAGCCATGTCGAATTGGTATCAACTATTTGGCCAATTAGTATCTCATCGCCTATGGTTATTATTTGTGCGTTCATTTTTATTTGAAGGTTTAAAGTTAGAAAGTTAAGGTTCAAGGTTTATTAATAGGCATTATCTATCCAGCTTTGGTCTTTTTTGTATTTTAAATCTTGCAGTACTTGTGATTTTACCCCAATTGAGAAATTATAGCTTTGATGTAACCCAAAAGGTATTATTGAAAGCGTTGCAACCCAACAATGTAAATCGCGCGATAGGTTAAAATTGGTATAAGTAAAGTCCATATTTTCTAAATCGTACCCAGAACGAAATCCTATTTTCCATTTGGGAGTAAGGCTAAAATCGCCTGAAAAAGTTAGAGACTGCGAAACTTTTGATTTTATTCCCGGTTTTGAATAGGATAACGAATATTGAATTCTTATATTCCATGGTATATCAAAATATTCATAATTATAATGACCGTAAATATCAGACACATCATTTTCAGGCTCACCCTCTTCGCTTTTATTTTTTTTAAACAGTTTTTTTGAATTAAGAGAAAAACCGGTACTTATGCGGGCATTTGTAATTCTGAATAGCTGTCTGGGATTATTCATAAAATTAAACTCATCATGTAATTTTCCGGCAGTATCAATGGCATATGGATTACCAACTGCCGACATGTTTATTGATAAAACCTTAAATAGTGTAGTTCGTGCCGATATAATTAAAGGAGTCCAATTCATTGAGTCGGCCATTAGGTTATATGAAGTTGAAAAATTCAGCGATTCAAGTAGTTTTATTTTTGTTTCATTATTAACAGTATCTTTTTTATTGACAACCTTCATTTCAATATTATTATTTAATGACAGGTTTAACATTCCCGACTTACCTGAGCCCGGAACTCCATAAATACTGCCTGTATAAGGCGAATAATAGTTGTTACCTGTTGTATCATCGGGGCGCAGATGATAGTAACCCCATTGTGATTCTTGAAAATCGGGTCGGTAGCTAAACGACACATTTGGTGTAGCAACATGCCTAATTGCTTTTAACCATTTACTTTTATAGTTAAACATACCATAAATAATAGTTCCGAAACCAATGCTGGTATTATAATCATATACATTGTAAAAACCTTTTTGCACATCTTCAACCACCATTGTATCTAACTTACCTTCAGCATTAATATATTCTTCGTTGTTTAGCATAGTTCGCTCAAAATACATTCTGTCTGTAAAATTAATACTTGGAGTAAAATTAACATGCTTTAATACTTTTAGTGAAGTGCTTAAGGGTATTTTATGCTGAATACCATTTTTAAAATGATCCCACATCTCTTGTTTAAACATTACAGAATCGTTTAAACCGTCAGATTTATTTTGAAAATTTCCCGAATAAACAACGCCAATATTTTCGTACCATTTAGCTTTTCCTACAGCAACTTTTTTTCTAAACGGAAAAATACGGCTCATATTAAATGTCATTTGGGGTAAATTTAGTTGTATATCGCCTGTTTTTATATTTTGGCTGTGTTTAAGGTTAACCGATGTGCTGAATGGTGTATTGGCAAATTTTTTACGGTACGATATACTTGAGCTTGTGGTATTTGTTAAATACTCCTCGGCACTTTTTGGGTTATATTTATTTTCGCCTCTGGATGTAAAGTTTACATTAGCACTAAAATTACTATTTAGGCGTGCTTTAGGGTCTTGGGTATGACTCCATTTAACTCTATACTCATTTGATTCATTATAATTAACCAAACCCGGTTCGCCAAAAATTACTTTTGAATAGGCAATATCAACATTACCGCTAAATTTATATTTTAATTTATATTTTGATTGTGCATTAACTAACCATGAGCCTTTAGAGTAAATATCACCCTTAACAGCGAGATCAACATAATCGTTAATTGAAAAATAGTACCCGCCTTCACGTAAATAAAACCCACGGTTAACCTCTTCACCAAATTTTGGAATTAAAAAACCCGATGCTTTCTCTTTTGTGGTTGGAAAAAAGCCAAATGGTACCATTAGCGGATATAGCGGTACGTCTTCAATAACTAAAAATGAGTATCCAGCAACAATTGCTTTATCAGGAATTACTTTTCCGCGCGATATCCATAAATAAAAATGGGGGTTTTCTAAATCGCATGTTGTATATTTGCCTCGTTGCAGATTAATAAAATTATCAGGCTCTTTTTTTGTGTTCTCGCTATGCAAATACCCTTCATCCTGCTCGGCATATAAGCCTTTAATATAGCCTTTTTGTGTTTGCACATTGTATGTTATTGATTTGGCTTGCATTGTTTCGCCTGCCTGAGTAAACACCGGCTGCCCTTGTAACTTGCCCAAACTATCTTTTACCCCTTCGGCATAAAGTATATTCTTCTCCATATCAACCTCAATGTAGGCTGCTGTTAAATCTATATCTTCATATTTAATATTTGCATTGCCAAATAAATAAACTTTTTTGCCATCAATTGAATAAATAGTAGAATCGTCAGCGGTATAATCTATATTATCGTTTAAAATACTGCCCCCTTTAGGTCTAACCTTTTTTGTGGTATCGTGTTGGTAATTTAGTGTTTTATAGAGTAGGGAATCTTTTATAGCAATAGTGTCAGTTATTATTGAATCAGCAATACTATCTGTTTTTATAGAGTCAGCAATATTTTCTGTAACCTGCATTAAGGAGTCGGCAATATTCAGTAAACCCATTGGTGTTGAATTAATATTATTATTATCAACACCTTGCGAAAAAGTTACTAAACTGCTAATTAAATATATAAGAATTACTGTGGTAAAACTTTTTGTTTTCAAATCAGATAATATATGCTATTTTTGTACTTTATGTTATGTATTGTTCTTTACGCACCAAAACTAATGATTTTTTGAAGTCTTTAAGATATATGAAAGAAAAAAATCTTTTAATACTATTTATATTATTTTTTGGAGTTCTGCTTCATGCAAATGAAACTGACAAACAAAAAAAGATAGTTGTAATTGATGCCGGACACGGCGGACAAGATACCGGTGCCCGGGGAGAAAAATCAAATGAAAAAGATATTGTTTTGGCCATAGCTTTAAAAGTTGGTGAATATATAGAGCAAAATATGCCCGATGTTCAAGTTATTTATACCCGTAAAACCGATGTGTTTATACCACTAAAAGAACGGGCAATGATTGCTAACAATAATAATGCCGATTTATTTGTATCAATTCATGCAAATTCAAATCCAAATAGAAAGCCTTACGGAACCGAAACTTTTGCAATGGGGCTGCATAAAACCAAAGGTAATCTTGAGGTGGCAAAAAAAGAGAATTCGGTAATTACATTTGAAGAAGATTATAGTGTGAAGTATGAAGGTTTTGACCCAAACTCTGCCGAATCGTATATTATATTTTCATTGATGCAAAGCACCTATCTCGAAAAGAGTTTAGAGGTAGCATCATATGTACAAGAGCAGTTTCGTACACGGGCCAATCGAAAAGACCGTGGAGTAAAGCAAGCTGGCTTTTTGGTTTTATGGCATACATCAATGCCCAGTATATTAATTGAAACAGGTTTTGTGTCGAATGCTAAAGAGGAGGCTTATTTAATGTCAAAGGAAGGACAGGAATATTTGTCATCGGCAATTTATAGGGCTATTAAAACATATATAACAAAACTTGATGATGATGAACAACCAATAGATGATACGGCAGTCATTTCCAAAAAGGATACTATTACTAATATTGATAATGCAAAAAAACAGGCTAACCAAGAATTATGGTTTAGGGTTCAGGTAACATCGTCATCAAAACAAATAACACCCAAACACCCTGTATTTAAAAACTATACCGATATTTACGAATATTTTGAGAATAATATGTATAAATATACCATAGGCAAATATAAATCATATCAAGATGTTAAAGAGTTTCAGAAAACAGTAAAAAAGGATTTTCATGGGGCATTTATAGTAGCCTTTAAAAATAATAAGCGCATTAATTTGCAAAAAGCAATTGAACTTATAAACTAATTATTGTGAATAAATCAGCATATATTAAAATAGGCATTATTATCAGCACAACTATTTTTATCTCTTTTTTGGGTGTGAATTTCCTTAAAAGCAAAGGGGCATTCAGTAATGATAATATATTTTACATTGTATATGACCGTATTGACGGATTAGATGTATCGAACCCGGTTTTAATAAATGGTTTTACAGTTGGTAAAGTTCGAAATATAGAGTTTTTGCCTGATGCATCGGGTAGGCTTGTTGTAGGAATTGCAATTAAAAATGAATATCAAATACCCGGAAAAACAGTAGCTCGGATTTTTAGCAGCGATTTAATGGGAACAAAAGCCATTGGTTTGATTTTTGGCGATGCCGGTTATATGCATCAATCGGGCGATACCCTAATAGCCGATTTTGAAGGGAGCTTGCAAGAGATGGTAAGTATTCAAATGCTTCCGTTGAAAAACAAGGCAGAAGATCTTATGAAACAGATGGAGGAAGCAATTGAGGTGGTTAACTATATATTTAACAAAGATACCCGTGATGATATTCTTAACAGCTTTAAAAATATTAAAGCCACATTTGTTAACCTTGAACATTCATCATCAAACCTTGACTCAATAGTTAGTGATGGTAAATACAAAATGGAAAATATTTTGAGCAATGTTGAGTCTATTACCAATAACCTTGAGGATAACAATGAAATGATTACCCATGCGTTAAAAAATATCTCTGACATAACCGATTCATTGGCACAAGCAGACCTTAAACAAACAATTACTGAAACTAATAGGATTTTAGTTCAACTAAATGAAATAACAAAAAAAATAAATAATTCTGAAGGTACTATTGGTATGCTAATAAACAACGACACCTTATACAATAACCTTGAGGATGTTACCTATAATTTAAACAGGGTGCTTGAAGATTTGAGGTTAAATCCAAAACGTTATGTGCAGTTCTCGGCATTTAACCTTGGTAAAACAGTTTATGTTGAAGAGGATCAAAGCGATACTAAAGGCAAAAAAGAAAAAGCCGTTTATAAAATTATGATTCACCAATCGAATAATCCGGTATCATTAAACCCCAAAAATTTTAAAGGTTATAAAAATGTTGAAGAGGCTATGATTGGTGGCACATACATTTATATTATTGGAAATAAAAAAAATATTGAAAGTGCCCGAAAACTACTTAAAGATGTAAACCCTGATTTTTTAGAAGCAAAAATTGTTGAAATTAAAGATGGAAAATATACAATAATAGAATAACTAAAATCTTTTTGATAGCGCAAGTGTTGCCCCTAGAATTGACAATACACTAATTTTACTCCATTTTGTAATTTTCCAAAATCGTGGGTTATTAACGTATTTTGTTAATTTGCCAGATAGTATTGCTATTAACCCAAATACTATTAAAGCCTGAACCATAAAAATTACTCCAAGTATTATCATTTGAACAGTTATATTGTATCCATTTTTACTAATAAATTGAGGAAGAAACGCTATAAAAAACAAAGATACTTTTGGATTCAATACATTCATTAAGAACCCCTTTCTTATTAAGGGTATAATTTTGATTCTTTCTGTGCTGTTTTTCTTATAAAAATTAATATCAGGCTTTTTATCCTTATAAGCGGTAAAAGCTAAATAAAACATATATAAAGCCCCGGCATACTTAATTATTGAAAATGCAATAGCCGATTTTTGAATTAATATTGATAAACCTGTTGCGGCTGCAAGTGTATGAATTAAAACGCCAAGCCCCAGTCCGGTTGATATTGCAATACCATTTTTTTGCCCCTTTGTTAAGCTTTCAGTTAAAACAAAAATATTATCCGGCCCCGGCATTAACGATAAAATTACTGATGCTGCTATAAAAGACAGTACTAATCCTATTTCCATTTTCTTATAAATATCAATAATTAATCGTTATCCTTAATTTTTATGAAATAAAGTCCTTTTGCAAAATTAGTCAAATAAATCTGTCCTGATATGTTTTTTATTTTTTCTTATTAACACCCCATTTTGAATTTAAAAGTACATTTCTATTCTTGGCAGTTTCTATTGTAATATTTAAATTGTGATTATTTACCCATGATTTACCCGGAATAGGCTGGCGCCCTTTTGTTGGTTGTAGCTTAATTTGAATATTGTAATCATTTCTATGAATTATATATTCTCCACCAATTATACCTGCTAATTCATCAACATCTATTGTAAATCTTCCCTTTAAATGAATATCTTTTTTAAGGCATAGCAGTTCGGGCATAGCAGGAGAGAAATTCATGGTAATTGTGTGATTATTCTCATTATGGATGATTTTTTTTATTTCAACATGATTGCTGTTTTTATCAAGTTCAAAATTCATGGGTTTGTTTTTATCGGCCGAATTAATTTTGTAAGCGGTAATTTCACCACTAAAATTTTTATTCCACAGCACAAACACAGGCTCAAAAGACCAACGGGCAAAATATACACGCTTCCAATTTATTAAACCGGGTATTTTTTTTATTGTCAATTCAGTATTGTTTATTGATATTTTGGCTCTGCCCTCTCGTGTATTAAGAAAATTTATTTTTTTTACATAAAATAACGGAAAAAACACATAATCAGAATGATGCCGGTTTATTAATCCAACAGGAACAAGAAAATTTGAGTAACCGGGGTAATAACCGGAAAGAGAAGCAGAGATATTATTCCCGTACTTATCTGAAAAATTACAAAAAAAGTCTATCTCTCCATCAATAAAGCTAAATGAATACTCAGGACTAAAAGTATTTACAGGTATTTTATGTTGACCGGAATCAAAATAATACAACTGCTGTTTCATGTTAACACCTTTGGTATGATAAATTTCTAATCTGTCATCATGCCGCATCAGCATACAAACAAGCCCTTTGCCAAATACTGTATCATTATAAAATTGGCATTCAAGAAATTTATAGCGGTTGTGCCCTTCAAAATCAAATAGCATAATTTTATTGGGCGACTCAATTCTGAAATTAAATGGCGAGTATATTATATTTTTTGTTTTTATGGAATAAATGTCTTCAGTATTTTCTTTATTGTTAAGAAACGATTCAGAGTTAACAGAGCTATCTTTTAGAAGCGTACATGAACTTGTGATAATCAATAAAATTACCTGTAATAGTATGGTAAGTGTTTTCATAATTTTCCTTTTTTTAATGATTAATAAGTATTTAGAGGTGTTAACTTAGTTACAATTATTTTTATTATCTTTGCATAAATAAA
>CBDUWQ010000118.1:0-11861 GCA_965370965.1 uncultured Bacteroidales bacterium | reverse complement strand
ATTATGCACACAATCAACTCTTTACATTAATGTGGATTAGATGCGAAACTTCAGTTATTAAGTAATAATAAATTGGTAGATTCTATATTTTAGACCCTAAAACATGGATAGAGTTTACTCCTTACTAAAAAGCTTTACAATTTCACCATTTTCAATTAATACTTTTTCCCATAAACCCGATTGCCTAACCATAGCAATACCTTGCATATAACCGTGTGAATAAAGAATAATATTTTCGGGTTCGTTAAATTCATTATAAAAACTCCAAATCCCTTCTTGTATATCGCTTATGTACACACCTCGTTTCCAAAGGTTGCCATTGGGGTGATAAAACGACCACTTACCTTGCGACTTTCCATTAATATAAGCCCCATTTTGTTTTAGCTGACCACTTTCATAATATACAAGCCATTTGCCATTAAATTTATTGTTATTAAATTCTCCCAATGAGAATAAAACACCGCTTGGGTACAGTGCTTTCCATAATCCTTGTTTGTAATTGTTCTTAAATTGTCCTTTTTGGGATATGCTACCATCGGGAAAATATTCTATAAAAAACCCCTCTCTACTCCCATTAATGTATTTGGTAATTGATTTAACTTTATCATGTTTATAATAGGTGGTCATATTTCCATTAAGTTCTCCATTATCGTTATAATAGCATTTTCTTAATAAATCGCCACTATTAAAATACACAAATAAAGAATCTACATATTTGTTTCCTATTTTTTTTCCGCGGTAGTTTAAATTGCCATCATCAAAAAAGGTTTCATACAAGCCATTAACAGTATCAGCTTTATACTCAATACGTGATTGTACACGATTATATTTATTAAAATCTGTTTCAATACCCTGTTTTAATCCTTTTTTGTAATATGTTATTTTCTCTTTTTTTCCTGAGAATGAATATGAAACAATCTTACCATCTAATTTATTATGAATATAGCTGCCTGTTTGTCGAATATTTCCAAATTTATCATAATATTTATATTCTTCTTCTCTTAACCCATCATTATAATTATAAACAACATTTACTTTTTGGTTTGGGTAATAGATATATAAGATACCTTCAAGTTTATTATTATTATAATTAGCTTTTTGATTTAGTTTATTGTTTTTGTAATAGTTATAAAAACCCACGCGCATGGTGTCACCATTTTGCACATAACCAAGGTAGTCTTCTTTAAGTGTCCCATCATTATAATATACCTTAATGGTATCTTGTGCTATAATGCTATTGTAGCAAAATAGGCTAATGAATATAAAAACAAATAGGAATCTCATAATAAAGTATTGCTAATCGGTTTTTTTGTAAAGTTAAAATATTGATTTTAAAATCCGTATTAATAAACAAAAAAACCGCCAAAAGGCGGTTTTAGAATTCTTAAGTAGTAATTATCATTCCACTATAATAGTCATTTGTGTTCCTTCTAAATTTGTACGGCTTCCGTAATCAAGTATTGCAGCCAATGAATATGTGCCTTTTGGCAAAGTACCCGGCATATATAATATTACTTTTCGCGAGCTTTTGGGAAACATGGTAAATTCATAAGGCTCAAAGTTTGTCTCTTCAGCTGTATAAATCTCTGTTGCTATTAGATATATTTTACATGGTGTAATAATATCCTCTAAATTATTAATTAAAACACTAAATGATTTTATTGTGTCAGCTTCAGTAGATATTTCTGATAAATTATTAATAGTAACTTTATATGATGTATTGCCTCCCGGTGTTTGATACACATTTATGGCAATTCTACCGCTTACCGACATACCTGCCGATAATCCCTTATCTGCACTATAAGAAGTTTGCTCTTGCGCTGTTCTAACAAATATAACCCCCCATTTTGAGCCAATATTGTCAACCGGTTGTTGCAGGGTTATTGCAATCTCTTTTTCTTCATTCGGATTTAATTCAAAAAAAGATGGTGCTATACTCATCCAATCAGCAATACTTTGCTTTAAGCTTCCTGCTTCAACATATGAGCTTTTTCCTTTGCTGTCAACATTGTAGTCGCTTAAACTTAAAATAAAAGTTTCAACCGTACTTTGATGGTTTTTAACTTTAATATATTTTGTTTGCGATTCACCAGGGTCGGCATTAAAAAAAAGTTTAAGTGGAGAAACTTCAAAATCTTGAGCAAATGAAACAATATATATAAATAAAATAGGTAGTAGCAATAATTTTTTCATCATTTTTATTAATAGTTCAACAAAAGTTTGATAAAAATAACTCAAATATGACATTAATCAATAAAATAAAGCAAAAATTTGAAAAATTTGTATATTTTTCATCTTTAAATAATATGTACACAACATAACACCACTATTAATTGTATATATATATTTAATATGTATAATTATATTTAAGTTAAGTTAAGTAATGAAGCAATTTAATATTTTTATTTTTCTGGTTTTTATCTCAATGGGTACTATTTTTGGTCAATCAATCAGAGAACTAAGTAATACTGAAAAAGATGAAATTGCCCGTTTAACAGAAATGTCGCAGTTATACATTAATGAAGGAGATGTAGAAAATGCGGGATTAACTTTATCTCGAATTGCTTTTGTTTATTGGAAAGCGGGCAGACCAAGGGAAGCTATTGATAATTTTGTATCATCGGCAGACCTTTTTCTCCAAAAGAAAAATTATATTGAAGTAAAAAAGATTTACTCAAACATAGGGGTAATTTATACCGATCTTGAAGAGTTAGAATTTGCATTAAATTTTTTTGAAAAAAGTTTAGAAGTAAGAATAAAAACCGGGAATAAAACCGATATATCGGCCGGATTAGTTGACGTTGCATATATACTTCAAGTACTTAGATATAATGATGATGCAATAAAAAAGCTTGAAGATGCGCTCGCTATTGCAACAAAAGAAAAAAACCCCCAACTTATTTCAGATTGTTATCAGTTGTTATCGTTAAATTATGAGCAAATAGGTAATATTAAAAAAGCAAATGAATATGCAGGCAAATATGAGTCGTATCAAGTATTTTTGCAAGAGGAGAGTTTAAAGGAAGGCTTTACCAAGGAGGTTACAGTTATAGAGCAAAAGGCAGCTAAAACTAAATTAGAGAAAGAACTTGCTGATGAACTGTTTAAGGTAAGGAGGCAGCTTTTTGAACAGACCCAAGATTCACTGAGTTTTACAATTCAATCAAAACAGGATAGCCTTTTTGATGCTGCACAGATTGCCAAAGCAAGGCAACTTCAAATAGCAAATCTTAATATGAAGCAACAAAATCAACAATTAGCCATTGAAAAACAAGATGCAAAAGCAAAAAACCAAAGGCTTATTATAATAATGGTTGTTGTTGGGCTTGTATTAATGATATTTCTAGCTATTATTATGCTACGAGCTAACCGAGCTAGAAAAAAAGCTAATAAAAAACTTGAGAAACAGAATAAAGAAATTGCCGAAAAAAGCGAGCAACTTGGGTCGGCTCTTAAAAAAATTGCCCATCAAAATCAAAATATTACGCAAAGTATTAACTATGCAAAAGGTATTCAACAGGCACTTTTGCCTAAGCCTGAACAATTGCAAACTTTAATAAGTGATTCATTTATTTTATTTAAACCGCGCGATATTGTTAGTGGCGATTTTTATTGGTTTAAGGAGATTGATGCCAAATCGGATATTTTTAAAATATTTGGAAAGAACAGGCGAGATAAAGAAGATGAAGAAAAAAACAAGCAACAATCAAAAAAACTGGCAATAAGTGCTGTTGATTGTACCGGACACGGTGTGCCGGGTGCATTTATGAGCATGATTGGTTATAATTTGTTAGATGAAATTACAAATAAGGGTATTACAAGACCCGACCTTATTTTAGAAGAGATGCACCGAGGTGTACGCACAACACTTAAACAGAAAGAGACTAACAACCAAGATGGAATGGATATGGCCATGTGCGTAATAGACCCCGAAAAGAAAATATTGGAATATGCCGGTGCAAAAAATCCTTTGATTTATGTGCAGAATGGGAAAATTACCCAAATTAAAGGTAGCAAAGACGGTATTGGCGGAAAATCAGATAACCATAGTTTTATTACACACTCCATTAATATTGCAGCACCAACTTGGGTTTACATATTCTCTGACGGTTATATTGACCAGTTTGGTGGTGAGCTGGGACGTAAATTTATGATTAAAAGGTTTAGGGAGATGCTATTTGAAATACATAAAAAACCCATGAAAGAGCAAAAAGAGTATTTAGACCAACAAATAAAATCGTGGGTTGGAACCAAGTACAGCCAAATAGACGATATTTTAGTAATGGGTTTTAAAATTGATCTTCAATAGTTGTTACCAGCATGAGAAAACGAGGTAAATAAATTGACAGTAATAGCTTTTTTCATTATCTTCGTGTAATAAATAGTACAATCAGTGAAATTATTGAAACATTAATACTATACAATACGTTATTTTATATATATTGCACAATTATATATTAAAACTAAATAAATTTAACAATATGAAAAAGATTACATTTGCCCTTATAATTTTGGGGATATCACTGACCGGATTTGGGCAGGCAGTTGCAGATAATGCAATTATTCCCATATCAATAACCCTGAATTCAATTCTACGAATGAATGTAACATCAGGTGGTAATATTGATTTTGCGGTTAATACACTCGACCAGTACGAGAATGGTATTTCAAACAGCCCTCGCTATCAAACAAAATTTACAGTAGCCTCATCAACCGATTTTTGGGTACAAATGTATGCTGAAGATGATATGTTCTATGGTAGTGATAATGTTGGTAATTCTATACCTCTAGAGTTAGTTGCTTTTCAAATAAGTGCCGATGGTAATCATACAGAAGCCGGTGGGCAAGTTAACTTAGATCCTACAGCTTTAGGTTGGACTGATTTAACTGATGATACAAGTCCTACAACAATTATTGGTACAGACGGAGGAGTAAACACAAATGCCGGTGATATTAATGATAATAACTTTACAATATCATGGGAATTAGGTACTGCAAACTGTACTTTAGGTGTTGGTAGCCTTAAAAGTGGTAGTTATGCATCTGACAGGTATGCAACAAATGTATTTCTTGTATTATCGGCTACTGCACCATAATATTTTAGAAAAAACTATTTATTAAAAAAAAAGTCAGGTGAGAAATTGTTTTTCATGTGGCTTTTTTCGTATAATTACATAAGCATAAGCATTAAAAAAATATGTTTATGCTTTTATTGTTAGTAAAAAGAATGGATTTTTTATATCCACTCAGCATATATTGATAATTTGTTAAGTAATGAAGAAATGGTTACTTCTTTTTATATTGCCTTTACTGTTTTCCACTAATGTTTTTAGTCAAAACATTAGTGGAATGATAGTAACAACAAAAGGAGGAAAGGTTAAATTCCATTTGAATAGTGTAAAAAGAATAATGGATGGTCTTACTTATACAGATTATCTTGAATTAACAATTTATTATTGCGATACCAACTACCTTACGGCAGGTTGGGAACTTTATGTTAGTGCTACAAATTCGGAATTTATTGCTGCTCTAGGCAGTGTACCAACAGTACCTCTTGATGCAATAACAATAACAAGCAGAATGGAAGATGGTACTAACATAGCTGTTAATCAGCCTTTACAAACGAGTGGATTGCTTATTGGAGAAGGGTTACCACCAATTACACCATCAAAATGTGTGCAAGACAGGGTAATACTATCATTTACCTGTACTGGATTAATGGGGTATTCATTCGATTTTTATGATACTGATTTGCATTTTGAGCTTAAAAGTAAATAAATATGCGCTATTGGCTAATACTATTATTTGTCAATTTACTTTTTATAAGTAACCTGTCAGGTCAATTCTATTTTTTAGAAGATGCTCATGAACAGATTGAAGTTGAGTTTTTAAAAAAGAAAATTGAAGTTGATGCGAATTCTTCCTTTTTTAATGTACTCAAAATAAAAAATCCATCTGACCGCTCCCTTACATTTCAAACAAATTTTAGTTACCCTGCAGATTGGACATTTATGGGTGAAAAAAAACAGCGCATTACACTTGCACCAAACGATTCCGTTTTTTTACCTTTTAGAGCCGCAACCAGCATAAATGCAAAAGGTGATATTGGTTATGCTATTGTAGCATCGCTTTCCGATATGAAAGGTAAAACCTTTAAAAATGAATACAGTTTTGTTAATGTACCAAAAATTCAGGATATTATTTTTACGCCCATGAACAGGGTTGAATATATTGACCAATTAAAAAATGCGGCATCAATAAAACTGTTTATGGCTAATAATGGAAATACCGAAGAGGAATTTTATATAGATTTTATATTAAGCCAAGCTTTAGAAATTCCCGGAACTAAAGAGAATTATTTTCATGATGAATATATTTTGTTGCCATATACCGACACTATTGTAGAAATTCCGGTTTTTTTAAATAAAAATTTAGCACACGATGAACAATTTCATAGAATAACTTTAAAGGCATCAACCGTTGATACAACTATAAACACATCAATTTGGTTAAAAAAGCTTAGTGGCATCTATAATAATGAAATGCCAAGCTCGTATAAAATGCTTAGCGCAGAATTAGGTGTGCAAAACCTATTCTCAAAATACGACCCTATTTACATAATTAATATTAGAGGTAATTTTCTTTTTAAAAAATATGGTAGTATTTTTTATAAAATACAAAGTCTAAATGCTGAGTTTTACAATGACCCATGGAAATTTGGTAGATATTTGTTAAAATATAGAAATAAAAAGCTAAAAGTTGAGTTAGGGGATGTTGCAGGATATTACTATCAAAATGTATATGGCAGAGGTGGTATTACTAATTATCAGTTTGGTAAAAATGTAATTGAAGTAATGGGAACCAAATCGGTTTTTGTTGATAAGCAAAGTATAGGTTTTACTTATAAACGATTAATAAAATCAGGGGCAATTGGCGCAGGATATTCTGTTGTTGATGATAAATCAATAAAAGCTGAGTCGGGGCTTGGTTTTATAAAAGGTCGATATTCCACAAAAAAGATTGGCAGCATTACTGGTAATGTTGGTATGAGCATGACAAAATGGAAATTTGGTGAACCTACCGAACAAATTGGCTATGGAGGTGAATTAAACTATAATGGTAACTTTAAAAATACTATTGTTGAATTAAAAGCAAGGTATGCTAACAGAGAGTATTCCGGTAATTATCATGGTAGATTAAATACAATAGCATCAGTAAGATATATACTAAAAAACAGATCAAATATTACAGCTAACTATTTTTACAATCTCAATTCACCCCCAAAATATTTTGAAGGGAATCTTTTATCGCCAATAGTATCAAGAAATAATAATTTTAAGCTGCTTTACAACCGACTGTATAAAAATAATATATTTTTAACCATGGGACCTATTACCGAAGAGAGGTATTCAAATAGTTTTTATGGTCAAACATACCCTTATGAATTTAAAACAAGAAATGCGCAGGCATTTGTGAACGCACGATTTAAGAATGCCAAATTTACAAACCAATACTTTGGTTTTTATGCAAAGGGAGGAATGAACTTTGTAACACATTTTGATGAGCTGTTAGATAATAAAAACATTAAAAACAAAAATTGGTTTGCAATGGAACTGGGTGGCAGCTATCGCGGTAAATATTGGGGAACCTATGTAAACTACTACCACGGCCCAGTTACTGTTGCGCATCAGTTTAACTATGCAGTTCGCAATTATTTTCCGCGCAATGTGCGAATTATGCCATATATTGAATATCCGATTGTTCCGGGACTTCTTTATTTCGATTCGCAATTAAACTATATTTACGACATAGCAGCCCAATCAACAAGGCTAAACCTTACAAGTGATATTACAGCATATCTAAATAATACATGGCGTATAATTCTTTCAAATACAATTGGTAATACATCAACAGTTGATAATATTACTGAAGAAAAATTTAGTTTTACATCTACCTATTTTGAGTTCCGCATAAAAAAAGATTTTATCTTCAAGCAACCAAGGTATCAATACTATAAACTCGATCTGTATTTTTTTAAAGACCTAAATGGTAACCGTGTAAAAGATGAAGATGAACCGGGAATTAAAGATATTATGGTTGAGGTAAATAAAGATGATAAAAGAATATTAGAAGAAGAGTATAACACAACAGGCCATTTTATGCCTACCGAGCTGTTGTCAGATATAACAGGACACGTACAATACAAAAATATACCTAATGGATTTTACCACCTTGAGTATTATCCCATAACCGAAATAAAAGGGGCTTACTCCTCCGAGCAATCGTACCAAAACCTTTATATGGGTAAAAATGAGAAAATATACATACCATTTGTTGAAAACAATAAAATATTTGGTAAAGTATTGCTTAACAGGTCAAAACTTTCAAATTTAGGGCAAATTGATGTAGGCAATATTAAAGTTACAGCTGAAGATACATATGGAAGGAAATTCTCAACCTTGACAGATGGTAAAGGTGAGTTTACAATATATGTTCCAAATGTTGACAAATACAAAGTTAGGGTAAACAATATTTTCTTTGAGAATTTTGATTTAGAGCAAAATGGCTACGAGGTTCAACTTAATGGGTATAAGCAGTTTGAAATAAACTTTATTTTTAATGAAAAAAGAAGGAAAATTAACTTTTCAAGCTCTTATGAATATGGCTCAACACTTGATAAAGGCGGTATCGAAATTGTTCGTAGAACTAACCTTAGCGGAAAAGTAAAGGATGCAACAACACTTAAACCGGTAGTTGCCGAAATAGCAATTATTGATAAAGAAGGGAATGAGATAACAACAGCCAAGTCAAGTCTGAAAACCGGAATATTTATGACAAGCTTTGTGGCAGGCGATGATTATAGCGTTGAAGTTAATGCTGAAGATTATTGGTTTTACGCCGAAGACCTTTTTAGCCAGCAAATAGTAACCTTTAAAAACTTAAAAAAAGACGTACTACTTAAGGCAATTACCGTTGGACAGTTAATACCAATGAAAACATTGAATTTTGAGGCAGGAAGTTCTGATATACCTCCAACATCATTTCCGGAATTGGAGCGATTGCTAAAAGTGCTTAAGAGAAACCCGGCTGTAAAAATTGCAGTTATGGGACATGCCGATGACCTTGAAATATTAGATAGTAAAAAGGATTTAGCACTTGAAAGAGCAAAATTAGTAGCCAAGTATTTAATTGCCAATGGTTATAATAGAGTTAAATACATAGGTCATGCAAATACAAAACCTATTGCCGATAACGATACTGAAGATGGCAGAAGACTTAACAGAAGGGTTGAGATAGTTGTTTCAGGTAAATAGATTAGAAGGTTAAATAATGAAAAAATTATTAGAAAAATATAAATTACTTAAATATATTCCTTCTATCGAAGAACAAAAAGAGTTGGATTATCATTATGTATATGCTACTAACAAATTAGAGGGTAATGAATTAACATTAGTGCAAACTACCGAGTTGTTAAGTTCAGATACAATTTCCGGTTCAAGAATCAAAACAGCAGATATACTTGAACAAAAAGGAATGTATAAAGCACTATTAACAATGAAAAAAGCAGTACTTGACAAAACACCTTTATCAATTAATTTGATAAAAGAACTAAATGGTAATATTTTAAGTAGTCTTTGGAAAGATGATGGTCAATATTACGCAGAGAAAGCAAGTGGTCAGAAATTAGCAGAATTTAAAATATCTCAAAATAGAATAAGAATACGCAAAGGAAATGAAGTTGTTCAAATAATAAACCCTAAAAGTAATCCTGATAATGTTGCTTCTAATATGAATATACTGTTAGGTGCTATCAACAAAAGTAGTGAAAATACAATTAGCAATGCCGTTCGGTTAGCACAAGAAATTTGGATTCACCAACCATTCCGAGACGGAAATAAAAGATTAGGAAGATTATTGATTAATTTCCTAACAATGAAAGATGGTTATCCACTATTTATTTTTGATGTTAATAAAGGCACATCATATAACACTATTCTTATTTCAGAATATGTAAATAATGAATCGGGATTGTTATTAAAACATGTAAAACAACATTTAGCAAAAGCAATAAATACAGCAATTGAACAAACTAAAAATATAGAACAGGCAAAATCAAACAAAAATTTTGGTATGGGTTTAATGTTTTAATAAAAACCACTAAATAACAATTTAAAAGCAACTTTATTTTTGATTTTTTTTTAACAAAATAATAGTAAATAATATTTATATAATATTTAATTACATTCATCAAAAAAAACAAAACATTATACTTATTATTAACGTATTAATCTTGATTATACCTTTATGAATAGTTAACTTTAAAAGTTTAATGCAAATAGTAAATTAAAAACTAAAAATACTTAATATGAAACGGATTATTACATTCCTCGGAATTATATTGATAGTGTTATATAGTAGTACTGCAATTATGGCTGCTGTAGTGTCAGGTGTTAGCTCTACTACTGCAAATGGAACGTACCAAAGGGGTAGTGTTATAACAATTACCGTAACATTTAATAATGGAGTTGATGTAGATTTAACCGGTGGCACACCACTATTATATTTAGAAACCCGTGTGACAGGCAGTTATGCCCAATACACAGGCGGTAATGCAACAAATGTTACTGTTTTATCATTTGATTATACTGTTGCAGAAGGTGAAATATCTTCAGATTTAGATTATACCGGAACTGGTGCATTGGTATTAAACGGAGGAACAATTTATGATACCGGTACATCAACCCTTTCAACTCTAACATTAGCCTCTCCAGGTGCAGCAGGCTCTTTAGGAGCTAACAAAGCATTAGTAATTGACGGAGCTGCTCGTTTTGCAAGTATTTCAACAACTTCAACAAAAGTATCCCCTGCTGTAAACAAAATAGGCGATAAAATTTTAATTACTATTAATTTTGATGTTCCTGTAACTATAACAGGTTCACCACTTCTGTATTTACAAACTGATGTAAGCCAACAATATGCAGCTTATAAATCAGGTTCTGGTACAACAGGCATTACTTTTCAATATACAATTGCCGATGGTGATTCAACATTAGCTTTAGATTACAAAGCTACAAGCTCGCTAAACCCAAATGGTGGTTCTATTCAGGGAGCAAGTGGAACCGATGCCATTTTAGACTTACCAATACCAAATGGAGGCAGTTCATTAACTTCTGTAGCAACGTTTATTGTTGATGCAAAAAAACCAAGGGTTATTAAAGTAAAAGCAACAAATGTTGATAATACATATCCTACAACAACTGATATTGATATAGTAGTTACATTTAGCGAAGATGTTACTATTACTGCTAATCCAAGTTTTAAATTAGAAACAGGTAATACGCAAAGATATGCAATAGCTAATGCAGGTGGTCCTGCTTCAGTACATACTTTTACTTATACAGTAGATAGTGGCGATGAAAGTGACAGACTGTTTTATAAAACAAACAACCTAATTTACTTAAATGCCGGAGGAAGTATTGCAGATACCCTAGGCAATCCGGCTGAATTAACACTACCCGATTCATCTGATGGAAATTCTTTATTTAAACAGAGTAATATTGCTATAGACGGAATACTTCCTACAGTTAAAAAAGTTACATCATCTACTAAAAATGGTTCTTACAAAGAAAATGATAATATAAATATTCAGGTTATTTTTTCAGAGGATGTTGAATTTGCAACCGAGCCTGATTTATATATTTACTCTGATGTTGCAGGTGATGATTCTACAATGCTAACAACAACTGAATCTACTGGTACATTAAACGATACAATTGAATTTACATATCAAATTGGAACGGGAGACAATAGTACGGACTTAGATTACGTAACAAAATACTCTTTTGCAGGTACAGTTACAG
>CBDUWQ010000117.1:0-11891 GCA_965370965.1 uncultured Bacteroidales bacterium | reverse complement strand
AATTTATTGTTTAACCAAAAAGTTGCATTTGTAACTTGAATTCAGCAATTAATAAAAATACAAAACTCAAAATTAGAGAAAGAAGCTTTAGCATACGAAAAGCACAACCTAAATAGAGAACTCGATTTAAAAAACAGAGAGCTCACAAATAAAATAATATCATTAATTGACAATAACGAGATAATAAACACTGTAATAACACAGCTTACACAAGGTAATATAAACTTTAAAAAAGACAATAAAGTATTTATTTATAAAGTTGTTGCCGGTTTACGAATACACCAAAAAAGCAATATATGGGATGAGTTTGAAGCAATATTTACAAAAATCCATCCCGATTTTTATAAAAACCTACAGTCCGATTTTACATCGCTTACCTACAAAGAGCTAAGATTATGTGCCCTTATTAAAATCAATATGTCATCAAAAGAAATATCGAACCTGTTGCATTTAAATACCAATACAATAGAAACCGCAAGGTCGCGAATAAGAAAAAAACTAAATCTTAACAAAGCCGAAATAAAACTTACTGCATTTATTTCAAAATATTAATTACTAAAAAAGCAATTACTATATACCTAAATATCATTTAGTTAAAACTATATGCTAAGTAATTGCTTAGGTGCAATAACTGCCTGCTAAGTGTTTGATTAGGTACAATACTGTATAGCTGTTAAAACTTAGTAGTATAATTGTTATATATTTTTTTAAAAATTTATTCCCAAAGAAATAAGGAAATATTTAACATTTTATAAATAATAAATAATTATGAAAAAAACACTTACTCTATTAATTGCGGTATTATTTACAGTATTACTTAATGCTCAAAAAAATCAGCCAAAATCTTTAATCTTTTCCGAAGATTTTAGCGAAAATGTACTTCCTGACGATTGGAAAAACATTGATAATTCAAGTGATAACGCTGGAGTATGGTTTTTTGACAACCCTGGCAATGTTGAAATAAATACAAAAACTGCCGAAAATGGCATTGCTATTTTTGATAGCGATTTTATAGGAAATGACGGTAAACCTGAAGACAGCGATTTAATAACAAACTCATTTGACTGCACAGGTAAAACATCAGTATTTTTAAAGTTTGAACACTATTTTAAAGATGGTTACGGCGGCGCTTGCGAGGTTTTTATTAGCGGTAATGATGGCAGCACATGGACATTGCTCGATTCGTGGGCAGATGCAACAACCACAAATGCCGAAGTTGTAAAATATAATATTTCGGAATATGCAGCCAACAAAGCAAATGTTAAAATAAAATGGAACTGGAAAGGCGATTTCAGTTACTATTGGGCAATTGACGATATTGAAGTTTATGAACCCGATCCTCACGATTTATCGGTAATCGGAATTGCACCTGATATATTGTTTTTTGGTACAGATACAGTACCATCAGTAACAATTAAAAACGTTGGATTGTCAACCGAAAATGATTTTACTGTTGATATTTTAATTACCCACGTTAATTCTACGATTTACACAAGCACAAAATCGGTTACCGGTGCAGGACTTGAGGCAGAACAAGAGACAATTGTAATAATGGATGATATATGGCCAGCTCCCGCCAAAGGAGAATACACTATTCAAGCTTTGGTTACACTTGCTAACGATGGCAACCATAACAACGACAAATTGGTTAACACCTGTACCGCAATCGACTTTTCATATACCAATTCAACTGTATATGGATATGTTACTTATGATGCAGCAAGTTCTATGCAATACTATATAGTATCATTAAATACCGACGACGGTGCTTTAACAGATTTAAAACTATCAACCACCTCTAGTTTTATTACTTGTGGCGATTTTGTTAATGGCATTATAGTAGCTGTTGAATACGGAAGTAAAAATTTGTTCTATATAAATGGCGACGGCTCATGCTATGAGGCCGGTAATTTGCAAAATATGGCCAGCGTAACAGGTATTGCATATGATTCAAAAAACGAGCAGTTGTATGTGAGCGAGTGGTACGATTTCGACACTGCATCATATTTATACACCGTAAGCAAAGATTTCTCAATAGTAACCAAAGTAGGTAAATTGGGTAATTTTGTTGATGCCGGTATTGCCTGCGATACGTTAGGAAACCTTTACGGAATTATGACTAATAATTTTAGCGATCCGGATCAGGGTTCAACATTCTATTCTATTAATAAAACAACGGGCGAGGCCACAATAATCGGGTCGCTTGATATTCCAATATCATTTATTCAGGATATTGGTTGCGATAAAGGCACAAACAAAATTTACGGCACGCTATATCAAGGAATGAGTGTTGGTGGTTTATATGAGATTAGCAAAGAAACCGGTAAAGCAACATTGATTGAAACTTTTCCGTACGAAATCTCAATGTGTGCAGTTACACCAACACCATCAGGCGGTTCAAGCATCAACAATAAGCTAATTAATAAAATTAGAATTATGCCCAACCCTACAAATGGGACGGTAAATATTTACGCAAACCAAAACTATACCGTTGAGGTTATTGATATAACGGGCAGAATAATAAGCACAACACAAATGAATAATATGTTTGTTTCAGTTGATATATCGAACCAACAAAACGGTTTGTATATTATTCGTTTAAGCAATAACAATGGTGTTACTACATATAAAATTATTAAAGAATAGATAATTTAACGCCCTACCCTGCAACCTTAAGCTTACAGGCTGTCCTTAACCGGGGCAGCCTTTTTTATTATTAGATTGCCGATTAAAAAAACAAATCCCACAAGAAAACCCAAATACATTCTTTAATAGAGCTTTTTAGAATTATCTTTGCAAAAAATTTAAAAAAACATAACCATTTTTCTTCAATAATGGCATTAGTTTTTAAATGCAATTACTAAAAATATGACCGAAACAGAGAACAATATCAATAACCACATTAACGCATTTACAGCCGAGGCTATACAGCAAAGAGGATTGAAGTTGTATGCCAAAGGGGCTGTAAATTTTAAAGTATATAATGATGCAACAGATACTTGGAAATTCTTTGTGCAAGGAACACAGCAATATCGGGTAACAATACAGGGTATAAATAGCAACAATATTGAGGCAACGTGCACATGCCCTTATAGCTGGGGTGGTATATGTAAGCATACAGTAGCATCATTGCTTTTTATTGCCGATTATAAAAAACAAGCCGAAAGCCCACAGTTAACAAGTAAAACAGAAAATAAGGGGAGTGATATTAGAAAAAGCAGTGAAAACGGACTGAGGTTAGAACTAACCGATTATGAATTAATAACCCAAGAGTTTGTAAGTGAAAATGTCTCCGAAAGGATAAATACGCTATTAAACTACTATACAAACTTTATTAAATTCAATGGTATTGAATTTAATAAAAGCAGTATTGTTTTTAATATGGAAAAAGACGGGGTGGAAATAAAAGTTAAAATCCACTCCGAAAAAAGCAAGGTGTATATATCATCGTCAGAAAATGTACAAATTGGGCAATTATCGCTTTCGGCAGGATACTGTTTAAAAATGATTGCCAACTCGGAAACCTCTGATATGCTGGGTAATTTTTTTAGCGATAACTGGCAAAATAAGCAAAAAGAGCTACTTAAAATATATGGCTTATCAGAAAAAGCTGATTTTAATGAATATTTTAATTATGCATTTAATGAATATAAAGGGCTATTCATTAAACGCACTAAAAAATCAATAGGCTTAGTACCTGTTTTTAACGATAAGCTTGACCCTATAATGAGGTTCATTAATAAAACAAGCAGCAATGAGATTGTGTTAGATGGGTTATCTGTTAATAAACAAAAACGCAATATTGGCTTTGTACTTAAGCTTAAAGGTGATGATTACTACAACGATTATAATACCGACAGCTTAAGCACTGAAAATAATTTGGGAGACTACGAAATAATAGCAATAATAGCAAAAAGCAATAAATCAGGCACTTTACTTAACAGTAATTTTGAGAAGTTTGAAGGTAGTGCTTTATACCAAATCAATAAAAGCGAAAACACAAAAGAGCTGTTGGATACTATTGACAAAATTAAAGGAGACACAGATGCCCCTACAGAATTTCAGCATAAGAAAAAAGCTTTTAAACTGTTGTTAAATGAAAAGTTTGTTTTTACACTAAAAAAAGACAAATACAGTATTAAAAAAAGCAACCTTGAAAAGATATCACTCTCTCCAATTAACTTGGATATTGTTTTTGAAATATCGGAAGATAGCAGTTTTATTAGTTCAGAGCTAAAAATTAAAATTGGCGATAATCTGCTCAATTTCAACAATATCGACACTTCAAAATCAAGCAACGATATTTGTGTGATTAACAATGTGTTTTACTTTGCAAAAAACTACAAGGTTAGCCAATATATAGCAAATTACCCCGGTATCTTAAAAATGGTAAGTTCATATAAAGACAATTTTTTTAAGCAGATACTGCACCCCATATCAAAAGATTTTCAGGTTATTTTTAAAAACAACCCTTTCAAATTAAAGTCTGTTGAGCTTGATTTTAACAAAAAGCAGGTTTTTTTATCTGAGAAAAACGAATATATTATTATTACCCCGCAGGTTGAATACGATAATGGTATTTCGGCACTACTGCACTCAACAGGTAATATTTTAATAAAAAACGATAACAATATTTTGGAATATATTCGTAACCATGAGCTTGAGGACGATTATATTGAAAGGCTTGCCGACCTGCACCCAAAATTTGAATCTCAAAAAAGCAGAAGGGTATTTTACCTGCACTTTAGCGAATTTGCTGAGAATATGTGGTTTTACAAGTTTTTTGATAAGCTAAAAGCCGACAATATTGAGGTATATGGGCTAAAAGACCTAAAAAACTTTAAATATTCACCCTATAAAGGAAAAATAAGCACATCGGTTTCATCGGGTCAAGACTGGTTTGAACTTGATGTTGCAGTTAGTTTTGGCGATAACAAGGTTAGTTTAAGTGACATACGTAAAGCGGTAATCAACAAACAAAGGTATATTCAGCTTAATGACGGCTCGGTTGGGGTGCTGCCATCGGAGTGGTTTGTTAAATTAGAAAAATACTTTAGGATTGGAGAGATTAAAGATGATAAACTTGCTATTTCAAAACTGCGCTTTTCAATTATTGACGAGCTTTTTGACAATATTGACGATTTAGAGCTGCTGCATGAAATATCAGAAAAACGAAAGAAGCTTGCATCGTTTACCGAAATCAGCAAAACTGAGATACCTGCTGAAATTACCGGCGAGTTGCGCCCATACCAAAAAGAGGGTCTCAACTGGCTAAATTTTCTTGACGAGATGCAGTGGGGCGGTATTTTGGCCGATGATATGGGTTTGGGAAAAACCCTTCAGATTTTAACCTTTATTCAGTATATGATTAATAAGAAGGCATCAACCAATTTAATTATTGTGCCTACAACATTAATGTTTAACTGGGAAAACGAAATTGCGAAATTTGCACCAAAGCTTAAAGCATTTTACCACTATGGCCCCGACAGACAGAAAAATACTGACGATTTTGATAAATACCACATTGTTTTTACCACATATGGAGTGCTGCTCAGAGATATTGAAATGTTGCACAAATTCAGGTTCAACTATGTTATCCTCGATGAATCGCAAGCGATTAAAAACCCTGCATCGCGCCGATACAAGGCAGCTAACTTATTAAATACCAACAACCGCATAGCCCTTTCGGGAACACCTATTGAAAACGGCACATTTGATTTGTTTGCACAGATGAGTTTTGCCAACAAAGGCTTTTTTAATAGTGCCAAAGCCTTTAAAGACAACTACTCTAACCCCATTGACAAAGATGGTAACGAAACTATTGCCATGGAATTGCAAAAGCTTATTAATCCATTTATTTTGCGGCGAACAAAAGAAAATGTTGCCACCGAGCTACCTGCAAAAACCGAGGATATTATTTATTGCGAAATGGAGAGCGAGCAGCGTCAAATATACGATGCCTATCGTAATAATTATAAAAACCAATTGCTCAATAAAATTGAAGATGAAGGGATGGGGAAATCAAAATTAATGGTACTGGAGGCTCTTACCCGTTTGCGTCAAATTTGCGATTCGCCTGCCTTGGTAAATAAAGACCATATTACTGATGCCCAATCAATAAAGGTAAAAGAAATTTTACGCCATATAACCAACAAAACAGCAAACCATAAAATACTGATATTCTCGCAGTTTGTAAAAATGCTGTCAATAATAAAAAGTGAATTAGCAAAACAAAATATTGATTACGAATACCTTGATGGGAGAAGCAGTACAAAACAGCGCAAAAATTCGGTAAATAATTTTCAAGACAACGATGATTTACGTGTTTTTTTAATTAGCCTAAAAGCCGGAGGAACGGGGTTAAACCTTACCGCAGCCGATTATGTATATATTATTGACCCATGGTGGAATCCTGCGGTTGAGAATCAAGCAATTGACCGTTGCTACCGTATAGGCCAAAACAAAAAAGTGTTTGCCTACCGTATGATTTGCACAAATACCGTAGAGGAAAAAATAATAAAACTGCAAAACAAAAAGAAAAAAATTGCCGGCGACATTATTCAAACCGATGAAAATATTATGAAAACACTTGATACTGATGATATTAAAGATTTGTTTTCGTAACGGTTTGGTGGTGTTCCTATATAATCTGCTTTTACCTTTCATAAGAAAATGCCCACACCTTAAACCTGACTTATTTGGGCAGGTCTTACAAGACAAAAGGATATCTAAAATTCATAAACTCACTCAATAGGTGACTGAAATATCAACTCTCTCAAAAATTTCTTTTGAAGAACATTCTCCTGTTTCCTTTATCAAATCAATTATTTGTTGTTCTCTATTATCTAATTATCAATCATCTTATTGTTTTAAGCTCAAAAAGATACTTTTTTTGGCTCAAATACAACAATTATTTGAGCTGTATCTTTCTTTTAAATGAGCTGCAACGGTTGGGCTATGCGTAGTGCGGGTTTCCGAAGCACTTCACTTTCATTTTACTACTAAATTTTATTACTTGCATAATCTTTCAATTTACGATGAACCCCGCATTACGTATGAGCCTTTGTTAGCGTTTCGTGCTTTATTATTCATCTGTATGTCAGCGTTGGCAAAGACATACTTATTGACAAGTTTTGGCTCGGGTGGTGGGCTTTTCGAGCGACTTGGCAATGTGTATGGCTTTAGCGTTGGCATTTATATATCTAATTTTTAAAAGTCAAAATATAGTTGAAAATATCCATTAAGAGCCATTAGTTTGAATTGAATATCGTCTAATTTCCAAATCCGTCCAGTCCAATTTTCTTTTTCGAATTCTTCATCCAAAACTTCTCCTTTATTTTCAATATCATTTCCGAAATATTCATTTAGCATTTTAACCAAAATTTTGATTTCCATAAAATGAATTATGTGTCCATTGGTCGGTGAAAACTTGCTAAGTAATATTATTGGTTTTTCATCGTCATTTGACTGTACAACGATGATTTTATTGAAAAAATCAAAAAGAAAATAAGGGAATATATAAGTCCTTTGTACTCCGCTTTCATCTTTGCTTTCAAAAAAATTGTTCGTTTTAATTATTTCAACTGCAATTTTAAAGTGTTCCGCTGTATGTTCAATATTCAAGTACTTTTTATAATAGTCCAAGAATTCATCGGGCTTAAAAACAACGGTGTTAATTTTTAATCTTTCATATATCTGCTTAGTCTTTTTATATGATTTCTTGTCGTTTATGATATAAAAATTGCACGTTGATGCAAATGCAGAATGAAAAGCATCTTCCGTTGTATTTTTAAATGTTTCTTTCCTTTTGTTTTCCTTTACTTTTACCGTATCTTCTTGATAGCCATGCATATCAAGCATTATATACTCATTAGAAATCTTATTGTACCACTCAGGGGCATTTTTTGAATTGTCAATATATTTATCAAGAGAAACTCCAAGTTTATTGTGTGCTTTGTCAATTAGGTTGTACGGATTATCATCGTTGAAAATTTTATCTCTTTTTATACCTAATCCTTTTTGGGTAACTTCTCTTAAAATTTTATAGTCTTCTTTTTCATTGAGATTTTGGTACATCTTCCCAAAACTTTTAAAGAAACCTTCCATTGTAGGATTTTCTTTTAATTCAGGGAACATTTGATTTAAGTATTTTCCGCTTTCAGGATTTTCAATTGCATCTTTAAATGCACCATCAAGCGGTATAGATTTTAATAATGAAACGAGTGTTTTTCCAATTCCTTTTGTCAACTTATTGTCGCTGAAGATTTCATCCAAAGTGTCTAAACTAAAGTCAGTCATAAAATCCTTGTCATCAACTCTTTGTTGAAAAAGTACTTTGGGGTCTGATTTATCCAAGATTACTTGTTTGCCATTATTTGATAAGCATAGATTATCAGTTATAAATGTGATGAATTCTAAATCCTTTTCGATTCTTTTTTTCTGCTCAATATCTTCTGAATAACTTGATAGAATATCTCCAATATGAGAAGTAGAGTAAGGAATAAAAAACTTATCCTTATTAGACAAGGCTTTTAAAAGGTCGTTTTGATAACCACCTTTCATTTGAGCCATTACATTCCAATCTAGATAAACTTTAATCATTATTATATATTTTTCTCTATTATTTCAATTTCTTCTTCTGTCAATTCGTAGAGTTTGTAAACCATTTGGTCAATTTCCTTGTCCGTTGCGTTTATATCATCTTGCAATAGATTTATTTCATTTTTATAGGCATTAAAATATTCTTCCCACTCATCCTGTTGAACAAGAGTAAGTTTAATTTTTTGTTTTTTAAATTCGGCAACAAAAGTTTTGAAATCGTAATTGTAAAAATCAATCAACTTTTTGGTGACTTTTTTAATCTCAAAATTATCATTTATCCTTCCTAAATATTTGTTCTTTCTTTCTTGTATTTTTTTGTTTGAAGCAAGTATTAAATCTGTTCTTTCAACGAAAGATTGTTGGGTATCTGTGCTGATTATTGGGAAACATAATAAACCTAAGTGAAATAATTTAACTTGTGCTAATGCTTCTCCTTTTTCTGGGTTTACTGTCCAATAAATGAAATTTGAGAGTTTAGAATTTAAAACAGAGAGTATATATTTTAAATTAAAATCTTTGTTTTGAGATAAAATAATATGAGTGTTATCTCTCATAATAAATTTACTATTTACAAAAGTGCCGATAATACTATCACCAGTTTGCCGGAAAATTAATTTTTCAGGGGCTTTGAAAATTTCCATATCTCTTGGTGCTGCAAGCCACTCACCATAACTTATCCAATAATCATTATTCCATAGTAGTTTGTAACGGTGGAAAGAACTACCCCCAATTAGTGGCGAGAAGGTTTCATTTATTTTTGTTTCTGAAGTAAAAGGCTTTTCCTTCATTGTAATAGCCGTTTGCGGCGGCTTACCCTTTCCTTTTTCATATGGTTTAACACCATTTTTAATAAGTAAGCAGTCTTTTACAAATATTGATTTCCCTTCAATCTTTTGCTTGAGATTATAGATACTTTCCGTTAGAAACAAGTTGAAGAAATCTTGTTTTGCAAGTGTACTTTGTGATATGGAATGACTACAAATACTATTAAGGTGTTCTTTTATTTCTATCTTAAGAATATGATTTTTTGCTTTTTGCTTTTTTACAATAACAGTATCGCAATCTACTGTTGCATCTGAAAAAACTTTTTCTTGGTGTTGAATTATTTCCTGAAAAATATAATTTCCTTTTGAGATAAAATCTCGAAATTTATTGCCACTTTGAACCAATCGCCATGTGTTTGGGGTAATAAACCCAAGTACACCGCCATTTTTTAATAAATTTTTCAATGATTGAATATAGAAAGCAATGTAAGTATCAGATAGAATTTTACTCAAACCATCTTCACCCTGATTGGATAGCATAAAAGACAAATCCCTTTTTGTAATTTTTGCTCCATAAGGCGGATTACCAATTACGACATCAAAACCGCCACTTTGCATAATTTCCGGAAATTCTTTTCTCCAATCAAATGATTTATCTCCTGCAATTTGTGGGTCATCAATCAGCGAATTTCCGCATTTAATATTATTGTTTAAGTTAGATAATTTTCTGTCTTTACGCGCAGTGCGTAACCAAAGTGAAAGTTGTGCAATTTCAACACTTTCTTCGTTTATGTCAACACCATAAAGATTATTTTCAAGGATTGTTTTTTCGGTATCAAATAGTCTTAATGCACTATTTGTCAATTCAGCAATTATATCGTCAATATCTTTATGCTCTTGGATTAAAAAATTTAGGGATTGATTCAAGAATGCACCACTGCCACAGGCAGGGTCAATAATTTTTAATGAAAGCAACCAATCTTTATAATCATTGAGTTTTTTATATAATTTTTTTCCTTTTGAAGAAAGGTTCCCGTCTTTGGTTCGGTAAGTTCCGTCAAATTCAATTTCTTTAATTTCTAATTTTTCCCGCTTCTCGTTACAAAGTGTTCCAATGGTATTTTCAACAATATATTGTGTGATATATTTCGGTGTGTAAAAAACTCCGTCTTTTTTTCTTTTGCTTTTTGATTTATCAGTAATTGTTCCTTCAATTTCGGCTGTAATTTCTTCAATTTCTGATAATGAGTGTTCAAAAATATGTCCGAGAATATTTACGTCAACTTCTGTATTAAAATCGTATTCTGATAATTTTATCAAATCTTTAATCAAAATTTCATCGTCAATCTTTAAATTGTCTAATAAATCATCGTCATAAAAAAGTCCGCCATTGTAGGCTGGAATATCATCGACATTGGTTTTCCCTTTTCTACCTATATTCAAATATCCAAAATACTGCTTGTAAATATCATAAATTGGCTTGTAAGCATATAATTCTTCTAACTTATGGTAAGTGTCAATTATTCTCGAAATAGAGTTTGGTGGTAAAAGACCACTATCTTCTGCAAATAGAATAAATAGGAAACGGTCTAATAGTTTCTGCGATTTTTTGAATAAAGTTAACTTGTTATTTTCTGGATTATTCGCAATTAGGTTGTCAAAAAGTTTGTTTTTAAAATCTGAATAGTCTTTGTAAAGTTTGTCTGAAATTTCTTGGTCGTGAAACTTTGTTTCTTCTTTTAATTTTTGTGGTAAGTCTGAAAAAACGCTGTTAATATTGAGAATTAAATATAGTAATTCAAATTCTTCTTTTTGCAGATAAAACAGGTCGAACTCTTCAAATTCGTTTGCGTAGTCAATATAGAATCGCAGTTTTTGGAAATTAGAAGTTATAACATATTTGCATTCAGGTTGATTGATTTTGTAGTTGAAGGCTTGTTCAGTTATGCTTTTTAAGTCTTTTGTCTTTGTTGATTTCAATTCAATTACAGCAACTGCTTTATCATTCTTTAAGATTGCACCATCAGCCTTTTTTCCGTCTCCTTGATTTTTAAATTCTCTTACTAAATTGTAATTGTCATCAGGTTTTAAGGTATATCCGAAAACATCAACAAATAAGTCTCTTAGAAATCCGTCTTGGTATTCTTCTTCTTTAAGTTTTTTGATTTTTTCAATCTTGGCGGGACTGTAATTTTCTTTAAATTTTTGATATGCCTTTTCAACTTGGTTTTGGTCAAGGTTTTTTAAATGCTTATTTATTACTGATTTTTGAAATATCGACATATCAAATTTCTATCTTTCGTTACTAAAGTTCAAAAATAGAACTATTCCTGTGGGCTGGCAAGAAATAACTCTTTTGGTTTTTTCGGGTCGGCTTTTTGCGTGTCGGCAAAAACCAAATGTGTTATTTGTGGGGTGGCTTTCATTTTGATTCATTTTCATTACTGATTTTGGTTTCTTTGCATGAACGCTAACGGTGGGCGTATGATACGTAAGGGAGTGCGTGCTTTTTACTGTCTCCGCCCG
>CBDUWQ010000116.1:0-11893 GCA_965370965.1 uncultured Bacteroidales bacterium | reverse complement strand
TCACATTTATACAGAGTATTAAGTGTAATTTGTTAATTTTCATGAATTATTCAGGTTAGGTTTAAAAATAAGAAAATACAATAACTTCTAATTAAATAACGACTGTTTTTTTTATTAGTTACATTTTTAAAACCAAAAAAGTGTTTATCTTTAAAATAGTTAAAACATTTCAAACTTTACAATTATGAAAAATTCAATTTTTGGTTTAATAATACTTATTGCTTTTTCGAGTTCAACTTTTGGCATATCTCCATTTTTTAAGTTGGCAAAAAAAAAAGCATCAATAACTGATGTAGCCAAGGAAATAAGAGTGGCACTTGAAACTGCCGATTATGATATTTTGGGAATGTACAATATTAGTAATGATGCAAATAAAATGGTTATTGTTTTTACAAATGGAGCTATAAAAACTCTCTCGTTAAGTTATAGTGATAGAGGAGCCCTTGCAATAGCACAAAAAGTTAGTTTAATTTATACGAATGGTAAAACAACAGTTAGTCTTTTAAACCCTTTATACATGTTTAATGCATATTTTCAAAAAGGGTTTGATACAAAGGCAATAGAGCTTAGAGCTGAATATGATGCCATTAGGGACGTATTTAAACAAATGGGATTTTCATTTGAACCTTTTGGTGGCGATGTTAGGACTGATGACTTGCGAGAGTATCAGTATATGATAGGAATGCCGGAGTTTACAGACCCTGTTAAACTTGAAACATATGACAGTTTTAATGAAGGGGTAAAAACCATAAGGGAGAACCTTAAGGCAAAAAAGGGGAATACAGTAAAAGTTTATGAATTAGTTTTTACTGATAAAAAAGTAGCAGTTTTTGGCGTGGGTTTGCTTGATGCAGAAGAGGGAGAGGCAAATTTTTTACCTATTATTGGGGAGAATCAGTTGGCTGCCATGCCTTATGAGATAATTTTAGAGGATACTAAAGCAACTATGCTTCATGGACGGTATCGCTTTGCACTATACTGGCCAGAACTTACTATGTCAACCTTTACAAAAATCATGAGTACACCCGGCAATGTTGAGGAGTTTTTGGAAGATATTGCTGATTAGTAGAGTATTCTCAAATTAACATTCTATATTTTCATATTTTTTTTCTTTATGCTACGTTAAAATTATTAACCGTAGCTACTGCTTCCGAAACAAGTTTGGAACAGGTTATGCTTATATATTTTGCCTTGCTTAAAGGAAAAATCTAAAGCAAATATTTACAACGGTAATTTATGAACATTCTATTAGATTAACAGTTCGTTATATTCTTGTAAGCAGTTGACTGTCAGTTAATTTAGATGCGATTGTTTTTGCACATAAGCTGCTGATTATCAACGATGTAGTTTTAATCTCATTACCTGCCCGAATAAGCCCGCCTTAAGGTAATCCTGAACAATTCGGGCAGGTCAGGTTTACCTTAAGGCGGGCTCATATCTCAAAATCTAACGTACTATTGTTAGATTATTTTATGGCATAATAAAACCAAGGTAATTATTGCGGTTGGCTTTGACTGTTTGCTGTAATAAAACTCAATACAACCAAAAAGGATAATAATGTTTTTCTCATTACATATGGATTATTGATTAGTTACGATTTATTAATAATAACGCAAATAGCAGGTAAAAAGTTGCTTTGTCAACAAGTTTGGGAAGTTATTCTGTGAAAGGCTATATTTAATAATATAACTATATGCATTGAAATACTCAATCTATATTTGAATATTTCAATGTAAATGCATATATTTGTCATATGATTTTAAGAGATAAAATAGAAAGCCTTAATGAAACATTAAGTTACTTTCCGGTTGTAGGAATAATTGGTCCAAGGCAAGTTGGTAAAACAACTTTAGCCAAAGAGCTACTGATTCAGCTTAAAAAAGAATCTGTTTATATTGATCTTGAAAACCCCAGAGATATATCGAAACTCTTCGAGCCAGTACTGTTTTTCGAAAACAATATTGAAAAGTGTATAGTATTAGATGAAATTCAGCGAATGCCGGAGTTGTTTCCCGTTTTACGCTCAATGGTTGATTTAAAAAGAGAACCTGCAAGATTCATTATTTTGGGTTCTGCATCACCCGAACTAATAAGAGATTCGTCAGAGTCTTTGGCAGGTAGGATTGCTTATGAGGAATTAACACCATTCAATTTAACTGAGATAAGCAGTGAATTATATAAACACTGGATTTCAGGTGGTTTTCCCGATGCCTTTCTTGCGCCAAATAATAAAATAAGGATAAAGTGGTTGAGCAATTTTATACAAACGTATATTGAAAGAGATTTGCCGCTGTTAGGTTTAGATATTAACAGAAATACTATTCGAAAAATATGGACAATGATTGCTCATATGCATGGCAATGTTATAAATATGAATAATATTGGTAAATCGTTAGAGCTAAGTTCAACCACAATTAAAAAATATTTGACGTTTCTTGAAGATGCTTTTTTAATTAGGCAGCTATATCCTTATGCAGCAAATGTAAAAAAACGATTGGTTAAATCACCAAAAGTTTATATTCGAGATTCCGGAATTTTGCATCACCTGTTAAATATTGGTAACTTTAATGATTTGGAATATAATCCAATTTTGGGAGCATCATGGGAAGGATATGCAATTGAACAGATAACACAAAAATTAAGTTCAGATACTAAATACTTTTTTTACAGAACACACGTAGGTGCTGAATGTGATTTAGTTATTTTAAAAGGTGGTAAACCAGTAATGAGTATTGAAATAAAATATACATCGAGCCCAAAACCGGTTAAAGGAATGAAAATAGCTTTTGAAGATATTGGTGCAGAGCAAAATTTTGTAATTACACCAAATACCGATGATTACCTATTACAAAAAGATATCAGAGTTTGCAGCCTAATAACCTTTCTTGAGAAATATTTATAACCTAAATATCTAAAATGGAACTGTAATATATTTTCATTTTAGATACAATAAAAAACCACCCTAAAGTGAGTGGTTAACCCTGTCAGAATTTCAGCTCTGACAGGGTTAGTTACACCTATATAAACTATTCAATAGTCTTTAATAAAATATCCAAAATCTGCACAGCGGCTTTTGACACCGATGTGCCGGGACCAAATATTCCCACTACGCCAGCATCGTATAAAAACTTATAATCTTGGGCAGGTATTACGCCACCGGCAATTACCATAATATCTTCACGGCCAAGCTTTTTTAGCTCGGCAATAACAGCCGGAACTAATGTTTTATGCCCTGCTGCAAGCGATGATACGCCCATTATGTGCACATCGTTTTCCACGGCGTCTTTGGCGGCCTCCTCAGGTGTTTGAAATAGCGGGCCTATATCAACATCAAAACCTATATCGGCATAACCTGTGGCAACAACTTTTGCACCACGGTCGTGTCCGTCTTGCCCCATTTTAGCAATCATAATACGTGGCTGGCGTCCCTCCTTTTTTGCAAATTTGGCACACATTGCCTGAGCTTTTTCAAAATCGGGGTTGCTTTTTGCTTCCGCCGAATATACTCCTGAAATTGATCGTATCACAGCTTTATACCTTCCTACTATTATTTCGCATGCATCAGAAATTTCGCCTAAGGTAGCACGTTTTTTTGCAGCTTCAACGGCAAGTTCCAATAAATTGCCTTTACCTGTTTTGGCACATTTTGTAATTGCGTCTAATGATTTTTTCACTTCATTGTCGTTTCGGTCTGCTTTTAGTGTGGCAATTCTTTTTAATTGGGCATCGCGCACAGCAGTATTGTCAACGTTAAGTATATCTAATGGATCCTCTTTCTCTAATTTAAATTTATTTATACCAATAATAGTTTGTTTGCCCGAATCAATTTTTGCTTGGGCACGGGCAGCTGCTTCCTCAATTCTCATTTTCGGAATACCTGTTTCAATAGCTTTCGACATTCCTCCCAGTTCTTCAACCTCCTCAATTAGTTTCCAAGCTTTATTGTAAATTTCTTGCGTAAGACTCTCAACATAATATGAGCCTGCCCATGGGTCTAACGAGCGGCATATTTGAGTCTCATCTTGCAAATAAATTTGTGTGTTACGTGCAATACGTGCCGAGAAATCGGTTGGCAGCGCAATTGCCTCGTCAAGAGCATTTGTATGCAACGATTGGGTATGTCCTAATGCTGCACTCATTGCCTCAATACAGGTTCGTCCCACATTATTAAATGGATCTTGCTCGGTTAGGCTCCACCCCGAAGTTTGAGAGTGGGTACGCAATGCCAACGATTTTGGGTTTTTGGGGTTAAACTGTTTTACCAGTTTTGCCCAAATCATACGTGCGGCGCGCATTTTTGCAATTTCCATAAAATGGTTCATGCCAACTGCCCAAAAAAACGATAACCGAGGGGCAAAGGCATCAATATTAATGCCTGCTTTTATGCCTGTGCGTAAGTAATCTAACCCATCGGCAAGGGTATAGGCCATTTCAATGTCGTTGGTTGCACCGGCCTCTTGCATGTGATACCCCGATATTGATATTGAGTTAAATTTAGGCATATATTTAGAAGTGTATTCAAAAATATCGGCAATGGTTTTCATTGAAAACTCTGGCGGAAATATATAGGTATTGCGCACCATAAATTCCTTTAGAATATCGTTTTGGATAGTTCCGGCCATCTCCTCCAGTTTTGCGCCTTGCTCTAATGCGGTAACAATATAAAATGCCATAATTGGGAGTACGGCTCCGTTCATGGTCATTGATACCGACATTTTGTTTAATGGTATTTGGTCAAAAAGTATTTTCATATCCAAAATAGAGTCGATAGCTACACCTGCCTTGCCCACATCGCCAATTACACGGGGGTGGTCGCTGTCGTAGCCTCGGTGTGTTGCTAAATCAAAAGCAACCGAAAGCCCTTTTTGCCCTGCTGCAAGGTTTCGGCGGTAAAAGGCATTTGACTCTTCGGCGGTTGAAAACCCGGCATACTGGCGTACCGTCCATGGGCGCATGGCATACATTCCCGAATAGGGGCCGCGCAGGTAAGGAGCCAGTCCCGCTGCATAGTTCAGGTGCTCCATTCCTTCCAAATCGGCTTTTGTGTAAACGGGTTTAACATGTATTTGCTCGGCTGTAACCCAGTTTTTTTTAATGTTATTCAGTTTTTGCCACTCCTTGTCCGAAACTTCGTATTTTGTGGCAGTTCTGAAATCTATATTTTTAAATTCAGGTTTCATATTTTTTTATTTTTAGTAATATCTAAAATCCGCAAGCCATTGATAGTCATTGGATGAGTAGTCTAATTAAGATGAAATAAATTAAAGGCTATATTGCTGTTAATCAGCAGACTCATCCGATGACTTGCGGATAAGGTAATAAGAAAAAAGTATATAGTAATTTTTCTTATTATTCATTACTCATTACTCACTACCTATATACTTCTTACTCATTATTATATTCCTAATTCTTTTTGAAATCCGGTTAAAGTATCTAATAAGTTGCTTTTTACATGAATAAAATGCTCTAATCCCGAAGCTTTTAGGTTGTCAATTATGGCTTTTGGATATCCGGCAACCACAGTAATCATATTATCAGCTTGTTGCTTTAATGCAGGGGCATTTTCAGCATAATCTTCATCTGAGCTGCAAATAACTATAATATCGGCTTTTGCCATACGGGCGGCTTTTACACCCTCATCAACCGTTTCAAAGCCAATATTATCTTGAACATCGAATCCGGCAACGGCAAAAAAGTTGCAGGCAAACTGTGCCCTAGCCTTGCGCATTGTTACATTGCCCATAGTTAACATAAAAACTAACGGACGTTTGTTATTTTTGGTAAACATATCGGTTTTGTATCGCAAAGCCTCTATTGCCATTGCCCCACGGTATTGTGCCAATGGTTCGGCAATAGTATCTGTAAAGGTTGGTTTTTTAAACAGCTCTTTGTTTATCTCTTTGTCAAGATGCTCGGTAAAGTTTGGAAACTGGTTAACGCCCAAAAAGTTCTCTTTGCGGTTGGCAATATCCATATCGCGTTTTTGGGCAGTTTTATTAATAGTATTTTGAATAAACCCTGCTTTAAATGCAGCTACAAAACCACCTTTTTCTTCAACTTCAATAAATAGCTTCCATGCCTGCTCTGCAATGCTGTCGGTAAGTGTTTCAATATAATATGAGCCTGCACCGGGGTCAACTACCTTATCAAAATGAGCCTCCTCTTTTAACAACAGTTGTTGGTTGCGTGCAATGCGCTCGCTAAATTCAGTACTGTTTTCATAAGCACTATTAAAACCTTTAACTGTCATTGAATCAACTCCACCCAATACCGATGACATTACCTCGGTTTGTGTGCGGAGCATATTTACATAGGGATCGTAAATGGTTTTGTTCCAGTCAGATGTAATAGCATGAATTTTTGCCATACACGCCAAATCATTTTTTGGCTTATACTCCTTTACAATTTTTGCCCAGAGCAGTCTTGCAGCACGTACTTTGGCAATCTCCATAAAGTAATTTGAGCCTGTGGCAAACTGAAACTTAATGCTATTTGCTGCAATATCGGGTGTAATACCTGCCTCGGTTAAATTTGTCATATACTCGTTGGCAACTGCTAATGAAAAGCCCAACTCTTGCACTATTGATGAACCGGCATTTTCAATTATATCGCCCCTTACGGTAATGCTTCTAAAATTGGTAAGCTCTTGTGCGGTTTTAACAATATTAATGGCATCGGCCACAGGGTTTGCCGAGCAAAACTTTCCGCTTTTTGCCAAGCACATAAACGGGTCAAAAGTTACCGAACCGTTTATTTTGCTTTTATCAGAAAAATATTCGTTTAATGCTTTAACAACTTTAATAGAACCATATCCTGCAACAAAATTTACTTCAATTTTATCTAACGGAAGTTCATTTAACAGTTTTGCCAAATCGGCTTTTGCAAACTCTGTTTTTTTATTAAAAACAAAACCAAACGAGTCAACACCTTTTTTTAAAAGTTCAACAGCTTTTTTGTTTGCTTTCTCTAAATTGTCGGCTTCAATATCCTGACGGATAAACCACGAGTTTTTTTCTGTACCGTTACCCCTGATATATGGAAATTTCTGTGGCAAACAGTCAAGATATTTTATTTTATCCAAATCTTCACGGCGGTAATACGGACGCACATTAAAGCCTTCGTTGGTTCGCCAAACAAGCTTTCGCTCATAGTCGGCACCTTTTAAATCTTTTGTTATTTTTTCTTCCCACTCCCGAGTTGTAACAGGCGGAAACTCCTCAATCAATTTTTTGTCTTTTTTCATTTTTGACATGTATGACTGTTTATGAAATTAGGGTGCAAATTTACTAACCTTTTAAATACAAAAGTGTTTAAAATAATGTTTTTTATCATAGATATAAATGGTTGTTATTAAATTATTTGTTAGCAAGGGCGTGGCTTTTAATTAAAAGCAGAACTAACAATTATAGGCATAGTTTATTAATTGCCACACCCCCGCTGTGTAGGTTGTAATATGCAGCGCTCCACCACGGCGGACAGGCTGTCGTGAGAATAGTTGTAATAGATTTTAGAGTTATTATACCGCCAAGGATGGCGGTGTTACAATGGATCGCCGCCATCCTTGGCGGTAAATATAAAAAACACATAAAGCGAATAAAGCTAATTTTTTTCAAACTAAACTTAAGGTATAGTAATCTGTTTGCAATTTGCCCTTTAATACATTATATGTATATTGTGCATTAAATAATTATCAAAATAGGGTAGATAGTTTATACAAAAAAATGCAAAAATGGAGATAACAAGAACTTTTGATTTGTTAGAAAGGTATCAAGAGAATTTTATTAAGGATGATGTCTTGGTGTTTAAGCAGAATGGGAAATGGATAAAATACAGTACACAGCAATATATTGATTTTTCGTATCAAATAAGCTATGGTTTATTGGCAATGGGATTAAAAAAGGGTAATAAAATTGCCACAATCTCAAATAACAGACCCGAGTGGAATTTTATTGATATGGGAATGTCAATGATTGGAGTAGTACACGTTCCGTTATATACATCGCTAAATGCAAAGGAATACAAGTTTATTCTTGAGCATTCCGAATCAAAGTATGTTTTTATTTCTGATAGTAAATTGCTTAAAAACATAAAACCGGAAATTGATAAAATAGGTTCAGTTGAAGGCACTTACACTTTTGATACCATTGAGGGTGAAAAACATTGGAGTGAGATTGTTTTTTTGGGTAAAAAAAGTGCAGTTTATTATAAAAATGAGGTTGAGAAGATAAAATCAGAAATTAAACCAAATGATTTTGCATCATTAATATACACCTCGGGTACAACCGGAACATCAAAAGGGGTAATGCTTTCGCATACTAATATGGTTAAGAATTTTTTGGCCGCCGCAGGTATATTTGACATGAAGCCTGACCAAAAATACTTGAGTATTTTACCCTTATGTCATGTTGGTGGGCGCATGGGAAATTACCAAACCCAATATAGCGGTTGCAGCATTTACTATGCCGAGAGTATGGGAACAATAGCTGCCGATATGGGACAAGTAAGACCTCATGGATTTGATGCTGTTCCGCGTATTCTTGAAAAAATATTCGATTCAATAATAAAAAAGGGCAAAAAACTAACAGGAATTAAAAAAATAATATTTTTTTGGGCTGTTAAAATAGGATTAAAGTATAAGCCTGTTACAGAGAGCAGTTGGTTTTATAAGTTCAAACTAAGTATTGCCGATAAGCTTATTTTCTCGAAATGGCGTGCAGCAATTGGCGGAAATATTGAATCGGTAGGCTGTGGAGGGGCTGCATTACATCCAAGAATAGAGCGGATATTTTGGGCTGCCGGAATAAAAATACTCAACATGTATGGGTTAACCGAAACATCGCCTATTATTACAATAAACCGAAAAAGTAGCCCTGATTTGCGACTTGGCTCGGTTGGTCCCCTAATTGATGGGGTTGAAGTTAAAATTGCCGACGATGGAGAGATTCTATGTAAAGGGCATAATGTAATGCTAGGTTACTACAAAGACCCTGAACTTACAAAAAGTGTATTTACAGATGACGGATGGTTTTGCACCGGCGATATTGGAACATTAGAGGATAATAAGTTTTTGATGGTAACCGATCGTAAAAAGGAAATATTTAAACTGTCGAGCGGTAAGTTTATTGTTCCGCAAATAATTGAGAATAAATTTAAAGAGTCGTTGTTTATTGAAAATATGATGGTTATTGGCGAACATGAAAAATTTGCAAGCGCAATAATAGCCCCCGATTATTTATATATAAAAGATTGGTGCGATACCAAAAACATAACTATTAATAACTATTCTGAACTCGTAAAAAATAAACAATTAATGGATATTTTAAATAAAGAGGTACAAAAGCAAAATAAAAATGTATCAGATTTTGAACGAATTAGCAGGTTTAGGATAATACCTGATGTTTGGTCGCCGGCAACCGGAGAACTATCGCCAACATTAAAGCTTAAACGTAAGTTTATTGCTGAAAAATACCAACATATAATTGAACAGATTTATTTAAAACAAACCGTTTAATACATGAACTTAACAAAAGTTACAGATAAAAAGGGGAGAAAAGAATTTATAGAGGCAGCTAAAATAATTTATAAAAACAATACCACATGGGTTTGCCCTATTAATGATGAAATTGATGCCATTTTTGATTCTGAAAAAAATGTTTACTATAAACATGGAGTTGCCGAGCGTTGGGTTATAAAAGATTCTCATAACAGACTAATTGGACGCATTGCCGCATTTATTGATTATAACACATCAAAAGCAGAAGACCAACCAACCGGAGGTATCGGTTTTTTTGAATGTATAAATGATAAAGAGGCTGCATTTTTGCTTTTTGATACTACCAAAACATGGTTAACAAGTCAAAATGTTAAGGCAATGGACGGACCAATAAATTTTGGCGAAAGAGACAGCTATTGGGGTTTGCTTGTTGATGGTTTCACACACCCATCGTACGAAGTTGCTTATAACCATAAGTATTATCAACAGTTATTTGAAGCTTATGGTTTCAAAACATATTTTAAGCAGGAAGGGTTTCACCTTGATGTAACAAAAAAACTTGACGACAGATTTTTGCGCATAGCTGAATGGGTGTCGCAAAAACCCGGATACGAATTCAAACATTTTACATGGAAAGGGCAGGATAAATTTACTTTAGATTTTGCTGAGGTGTTTAATACTGCATGGGACTCGTTTAAAGAAAATTTTGAGCCGCTAAAACCTGAGTATATTAAAAAAACACTTAAAAAAGCCAAGGCTATTATTGATGAAGAGTTTATTTGGATAGCATATAAAGACGGCAGACCAATAGCAATATATTTAATGTACCCCGATTTAAACGAGATATTAAAACATATGAATGGTAACCTTAATATATGGAATAAGTTAAAGTTTTTTTACCTAAAAAAGAAAAAGGTTATTACCCGTGCACGAGGAGTACTTATGGGGGTTATCCCCGAATTTCAAAACCTTGGAATTGAATCGGCTTTTATAATGAAAATAGCCAAAGCATTAGAGCATAAACCTCAATATAAGCAGATTGAATTTTCGTGGGTTGGCGATTTTAACCCCAAAATGAGGAAGATTTTTATGTCGGTAGGCTGCGAGTCGGTAAAACACTATGTAACATACAGATACTTGTTTGACAGAAATGCCGAGTTTAAAAGGTATCCTATTGAGAAGTAAGGGGTAAGTTCTATCTCTAACAAATAAAAGTAAATTCATTAACAGACGAAAAAGAAGTTCACATATTACACGAATTACCACGAAATATAATTAGTGACAATTAGTGCAATTAGTGGACAAAAAAGATTGTTTGTGGATATTATAGATAAGTGGATGAATATTCATGATAAATTGCTCGACCTTTCAAATGGGTTTAATGATAAATTAAATAAAGCTTCTGAAGGAAATAATGATTTACCTTTTTAAGTAAAATAATATGCAAGAAAATAACTCGCAAACCCACCTGCCGGACGGGCAGGTAGTAATATATCAAACTGAAAGTGGAGAAACGAAGCTTGAGGTTCGTTTTAAAGATGAAACTGTTTGGCTTACTCAATTGCAATTATGCGAGCTTTTCGATAAATCTAAAGCAACCGTAAGCGAACATATTAAGCATATTTTTGAAGAAGGAGAATTGGAAGAAAATTCAGTTGTTCGGAATTTCCGAACAACTGCCCAAGATGGCAAATTCTATAATACAAATTTTTATAATCTTGATGTAATTATTTCGGTTGGTTATCGTGTAAAATCAAAGCAAGGTACACAGTTTAGGATTTGGGCAACACAGCGTTTAAAGGAATACATAATTAAAGGTTTTGCATTAAACGACGATAGATTTAAAACTGGTAATTCGATGAATTATTTTAACGAATTGCAAGAGCGTATTCGTGAAATACGTATTTCGGAACGTTTTTTCTATCAGAAAATTAAAGATATTTATGCAACAAGTATCGACTACGACCCAAAAGTTGAAAGTACTCTAATGTTCTTCAAAGTTGTACAAAATAAATTACTTTGGGCAATTAGTGAGCAAACAGCCGCAGAGTTGGTTTATCGTAGAGTTGATGCAAGTTTACCACTTTTAGGAATGCAATCTTACGACAAAGAGAAAAGTTTTAAAATAAAGAAAAGTGAAATAAGTATTGCTAAAAATTACTTGCAAGAAGATGAAATAAAGTTACTTGGTTTAATTGTAGAACAATATCTTGCATTCGCTGAAACTATGGCTCTTGAAAACACACCAATGTATATGAAAGATTGGATTTCAAGATTAGATGTTATAGTGCAACTCAATGGCAAAGAACTATTAATACATGCTGGAAAAATAAGTCATCATATGGCATTAGCCTGAATAATTCATGCGTTTAGTTTGATGTAGCTGTAAGGCATCGGAAA
>CBDUWQ010000115.1:0-11936 GCA_965370965.1 uncultured Bacteroidales bacterium | reverse complement strand
GTTATGATAATCAATATGTTAACTGCTTTTTCAAAAAGTTTATGAATTATTCAGGCTAAGGTAATAATTATCAATGTGTGATTAATCCGCTAAAGCGAGATAAACTGATGTATAATTTGCTTTTTGTGATTTGTGATTTGTGATTTAGCGATTAACGATTAGGTTTGTTATAAAAATTATAAACAGATGATTGAGAAGATTATTTCTATAAATAAAAATATAAATGGATGGTTTATTCCATTATTGCTACTCCCTTTATGGATAATGCTATATTGGTACTTGCAGGCAATATCTGACTTTATTGTTGATGATATTTTTAGAATGCCGGCTGGTAACCACCTTACAGAAACCATACGCTTTTTTATTTTTGAAGTGCCCAAAGTTATGCTTTTATTGGTTATTATAATTTTTGGGGTAGGAATATTGCGCAGCTATTTTACCACCGAAAAAACCCGAAAAGTTTTAGAGGGTAAATCACTGTTTACAGGCAATATTTTATCAGCATTATTAGGCATTATAACTCCATTTTGTTCATGCTCGGCAATACCACTATTTTTAGGTTTTGTTGAAGCAGGTATTCCCATAGGGGTAACTTTTTCGTTTTTAATTGCCGCACCAATGGTTAACGAGGTGGCTTTAATATTACTTGCTGGCATGTTTGGCTGGAAAGTTGCAATTATTTATGTTACAACAGGGTTGGCTATTGCTATACTATCGGGGTGGTTAATAGGCAAGTTTAAACTTGAAAAATATGTTGCCGACTGGGTTTTTTCGGTTAAATCAAATCAAGACAATGAGATTGAAGAAAAAACAACTTTTTACGACCGCATTCAAAAAGGGTATGAATCGGTAAAAGAGATTGTAAGCAAAATATGGATTTACATAATAATTGGTATAGCTGTGGGAGCAGGTGCACACGGATATGTACCCGAAGATTTTCTTGGTGCACTTTTAGGAAAAGGTAATTGGTATGGTGTGCCTTTGGCAATTCTTATAGGTATTCCAATGTATTCAAATGCAGCAGGTATTATTCCTATTGTAAGTGTATTAATTGAAAAAGGTGTTTCGCTTGGTACCGCATTGGCTTTTATGATGTCGGTTATAGCACTGTCGCTGCCCGAGATTATTATCCTTAAAAAAGTACTAAAGTGGCAATTAATAATTGCTTTTATCGGAGTTGTTGCGTCAGGAATAATAATTGTAGGCTATATTTTTAATTATTTAATGTAGTCTCCAAAATGCTGGTATTAATCAGGGTATAACTAATCAATTATAAAACTAATGAGGATTCTAATACTATGTACCGGAAACAGTTGTCGCAGCCAAATGGCACAAGGGTTTTTACAATCATTTAATCATGGTATTACTGTATGTTCTGCCGGAACAGAAGCTTTGGGCAAGCTTAACAAAAAAGCGATAAAAGCAATGGCTAAAATAGGTATTGATATAAGCCACCATACATCAGACCCTGTTCAAAAATACCTTGCCAATAGTTGGGATTATGTAATAACCGTATGCGGAGGTGCCAATGAGGCTTGTCCTGCTTTTTTAGGTAAAGTAAAACACCGCTTACATATTGGTTTTGACGATCCATCGTATGCCACCGGAACCGATGATTTTATTTGGAGTGAATACATAAAGGTGCGTGATGAAATACAAAAGGAATTTTATAGATTTTACAAAAATAGTATTAAGCCAAAATTATAAACAGATAAAACGAGCATATAAAAAAAACGGAGCAGGCTATAACTAAAATGTTAATTGAACCACCTATATAGCCGACAAGGCAGGCATACAACCATGAATAAACATTTGCCTACCTGTATTGGCAGACCGAGGGATGATTATTTGATGAGTTCTACGAATCTCTGCGTCCCCTACCTGAACGGTAGGCAGGTCTATGGTTGAAAAAATAAAAACTTAATTAACAGTGTATTTTACAAAATTATAAACAGTAAAATTATTATTTTTCAATGCTTTAATTACATTTGTATTTTAAAGCTTTATTAAATGAGTAATAATTCAGATAATAATATTTCAAAAGATAATAAACTCTTAATTGAACAAGGGAATTATTATAAATATCATTGGAATATACAAACCGGTTTTAACCAACTAATTAGTGAACAGAAAAATATTTTTGGGTTTTTGCCAAATGAGGTTGAAAATACAAAAAACTTTTTATTAAATATCTCTGATGAAAATGATACTGCAATAATAAATAACCTTATTAATAACATAAAAAAAGGCACTATTTCAGAATTTAAAATTCAATTTAAGATAAATGATAAGTCAAATACAAAAAAAATAATAAAATTATTTGGCTATACACAATTAAACAAAGCCAAAGAACATATTTTAAATTGCTATTTAGAAGATAAAACCGAACAAATTGATAACCAAAATGCACTATTAAAATTAAAAACTGAAAAATCACAAATTTTAAATAGCATAGCAGATGCCACCGTTTGCATAAGCCACGACTTAAAGATAAAATATGCCAATAAATCATTTATTGAGAAATACCCCGATTATAAAAACAACCTTGAAGGACAACCTTACCATAAGGTAATATACAACATGGATAATCCAAGTATTGCATGTCCTGTACAAAAGGCTTTTAAAACAAAAAAAAACCAACGGTCTGTTCGAACAGTAAAAAACGGATCAAGCACTTTAACTTTAGCATACCCCGTTTTAAATGAAAACGACAGCGTAAAAGAGGTTATTATATCCTTACGCGATATATCAGAAAGTAAACAAATTGAAAAAGACCTTAAAAATAAGGTTACCATAAATAAACTAATTGCCGATTTAAGCCAAAAAATTTTATTGCCAAAGATTTCAGAAGAGAGTATTGCAAAAAAAATTCTTGCTGCTGCATTATCTTTAACTAAAAGCTCAACCGGATTTGCATCATCGTTAAATACTGATACAAACAAAATAACATGGAAAGCTTTTGAGAATTTCTCACTTAAAGTTGAAGCATCAATAAAAGAACCATGCCACCACACCGACAAAAATAAGTGCATAAGCCATTACCTTCAAAACAAAGACAAACCATTTGTATCAAACCATTTGAAAGATTTTTTAAAAGAAAAAAACTTAGAAAATTGTGAATTAAGCCGCGAGTACTGTTTAATGGTACCTGCATTGTTTAACGATAAGCTGATTGGGCAAATTTTTGTTTCAAGTAGCGAACTCCCATTCTCCGATAACGATGCAAAAGTACTACAACAACTGGCAAGCATATATGCGTTAAGTATTTTTAGAAAAAATAACGAAAATGAACTTATAAAAGCTAAAAATAAAGCCGAGGAGAGCAATAAACTAAAAACTGCCTTTCTTGCGAACATGTCGCATGAAATTCGCACACCAATGAACTCTATTAACGGATTTAGCGAACTGCTTCAAAACACTACCCAAACCGAAGAATCTCGACATAAATATCTCGACATAATATACAAATCAAGCAACCAACTTTTAAATATCATTAATAACATATTAGACATTAGTAAATTAGATGTTGGCCAAGCAAAAATAAACGAAAAAGAATTTGATGTTAATCAAATAATTTACGATTCGTTACATTCATTTTTGCCTGATACTTTTAAGCAACAAGAAATTGAATTAAAAACAAACTATGAGCTTGAAGACAGTAATGCCATAATACTTTGCGATGGTCAAAGGCTACAACAGGTAATAACCAACCTAATTCAAAATGCCCTTAAATTTACCGATAAAGGATTTGTTGAAATTGGGTATAAGTTATTGAATAATAACATTCAGTTTTATGTTAAAGATACAGGGTTAGGCATATCCGAGAAAAACTTAAAAATTGTTTTTGAGCGATTTGGTCAAGCCGAAGAAGGGTATTCAAGAAATTTTGAAGGAGCCGGACTTGGTTTATCAATATGCAAAGGTTTTGTAGAGCTGATGAAAGGTAAAATATGGGTTGAATCAGAATTCAATAAAGGCTCAACTTTTTACTTTACAATACCATATAAACCTATAAACAAAAACACTATATTAAAACAAAAGCATAAAACCGATAAATATAATTGGCACAATAAAAAAATATTGCTGGTTGAAGACGAAACATTTAGCCAAAACTTTATTGAAACAATTATTTTACCACAGGGAGCAAAAATAGTATATGCCACCGATGGTTTTGAAGCTTTAAATCAAGTACGTTTAAATTCTGATTTAGATTTAATACTAATGGATATAAGGCTGCCCGGTATTGATGGAATTGAAGCCACAAAAAAAATTAGACTGTTGGGGTTTAATAAACCAATAATTGCACAAACGGCAAATGCATTACCCGAAGATAAGAAACTTTGTATAGATGCCGGATGCAATGATTTTGTTGCCAAACCCGTTGCCCGCTTAGATTTTTTAAAAACTATTAATACATATCTTTTCCCATAAAAAATATAAAAACCTATTGTATATCACATTTTATAGTATTCTTATTTCAACTACATTTACGCAAAATATTTTAAATATTAATTACGATTACTTAATCTATTAAAAATTTAAAAAATGGCTAAACGAACAATTGTTGCAATGCCTGGTGATGGTATTGGAAAAACAGTATTAAATGAAACAATAAGAGTATTAGATGCTGCCGGTTTTGATGCTGAATATGTTAATGGCGATATTGGTTGGGAATTTTGGCGTAAAGAGGGCAACCCTCTTCCACAAAGGACATTAGATTTATTGGAAAAACACAAAATTGCTCTTTTTGGAGCTATTACCTCAAAACCAAAAGACGAAGCTTTTGAAGAGTTGAGCCAAGAATTAAAAGACAAAGGATTAGTTTACTCAAGTCCGATAGTTGGGCTACGCCAGCATTTTAAATTAGATATTTGTGCCCGCCCATGCAAAACATATAAAGGAAACCCATTAAACTTTATCCGCAGGGGAGCAAATAATAACATTGAAGAACCCAAAGTTGACGTTGTTGTATTTCGCCAAAATACCGAAGGATTATATGGCGGTGTAGAGTGGAGCAACCCACAAGGAGTTGTTTATGAAGCACTAAAATCGCACCCTAAGTTTATGAAAAACTTTGGCGATGTACCACAAGAGGAGATTTCTGTATCAACACGGATTTTTTCAAAAAAAGCTACCGAACGAATATTGAGAGCAGCATTTAACCATGCCAAAGATTTTGGATATAAATCGGTAACACTTTGCGAAAAACCTAATGTTATTCGCGAAACATCGGGTATGATGTACAAAATGGCCTTAGGTATGCAAAAAAATGATTTTCCTGAAATTGAACTTTGGAATACCAATATTGATGCACAAATGATGTGGCTTACCAAAAATCCTGAAAATTACGGTGTAATTGTTGCAGGTAATATGTTTGGCGACATTATATCTGACGGCTTTGCAGGCTTAATTGGTGGACTGGGATTTGCATGTAGTGCACAAATAGGCGAAGGCGGTATAGCTGTTTTTGAACCCACACACGGTTCGGCACCAAAATATGCCGATTTCGACACATCTATTGTAAACCCTATTGCAATGATAGAATCAGCTTGCATGATGCTTGATTATATTGATGAAAAAAAAATTGCAGAAAAAATACGCAAAGCTATTGCCGATGTTATTGAAGAGGGCAAAACCAAAACTTACGATATGCTAAAAATGGCGGGCAAACCCGATGTTACAAATAAAGGTGCTGCATCAACTTCTCAAATGGCTGATGCCGTAATTGCCAAACTGTAATAATTTGGTTATTGAAATTAAACAATTAGACTATAAACAAAAAACTAAAAATAAATGAGGAACAAAGTAGAACAACTTTGGGGAGATGAACTTAATTGGATTAAAAACTCCGAATTAAGAGAAAAAACCACTAAAGTTTGGGAATTAGCATTAGAGAGAAGTGCTTTAACTGCCGATGATTTAAATATAATACCATTTACATTATTATGCGGTCCTGACTTAAAAGTAACCTTTATGGATCATAAGCGCTCGGTTGTGCATATTGCCAAAAATGCCGGCGAAAAAATAAACAGCATGTACCATGGCGAATTAACCGCCAATATGGATGTATTAATATCAGGTGCCATATTATGCGATGTTGGAAAACTACTTGAATATATTAAAGACGAAAACGGAAAAGCTATTCAAGGAACATATGGTAAATATTTAAGACATCCTTTTTCAGGTGTATCAATAGCTGAAGAGTGTAATATTCCGGCTGATGTTTGCCACATTATTGCCACACATGCAGGCGAAGGCAACATGGTAAAAAGAACTACCGAGGCCTATATTGTACATCATGCCGATTTTATGACCTTTCTCCCCTTTAAGGAAAGATTAGAAGTATAAATAGAGTTTATGGATAAACTTTAAATAAAATTAAATATATTAAGCCATCGGATAACTAATCAACAATTTATCCGATGGCAAATATTTAGATGCTTTTTTACCTCAAAACACCAAACATATTTAAAGCAAATAGCAATGCTCTGCTCTAATCAAATTGCTTATTAAAACCTTTTTTCATTACCATTTCCTGACAAAAAAATAATTTTATTCTATTTTTTAAAAAAAAGAGATGTCTTGTATCTTTGAAAACTATATATTTACAGTTATCTTAGTAATCTAAACAATCTTTGTTTGAAATGGCAAATAATAAAATCAATATAATAATACTGTTAAAAGAAGTAGAAATATTCTCAGAATTTGATGATGACATCCTAAAGGAGTTCTCTAAAAACATGAAAGAGATTACTTTAGAAAAAGGGAAAACACTTTTTAACAAAGGTGATAAAGAAAATGCCATGTATATTATTCTTGATGGCTCAGTTGAAATTCATGACAATGACTATATTTTTACAACGTTAAACTCAAAGCAATATTTTGGAGAATACTCACTTATTGACTCTGCCGTTCGTTCAGCAAGTGTAACTGCGGTACGCAAAACACATTTGCTCGAACTTAAACAAGAAGAATTTGAAAAGGTTACTATTAAGAAACCTGAATTATGGAAAAATGTATTAATACCATTAATTAAAAGACTGCGCGATTATAATATTATTGAAGAAAAATTGACAATGCGCACTATTGATACAAAAATTAAAAAATACGAAGTTGAACAAGAAATAGAACATATAGCAAATCAAAAAAAAGAGTTAGAGGCAATAAATGATACAAAGGATAAATTTTTTACCATTATAGGTCACGACCTAAAAAATCCTTTTAATACTGTAATTGGAATATCTGATTTATTATTAAAAAAATACGATCAACTTAAAAAAGAACAAATTATTGATTATATAAGCCAAATAAACAGGTATTCAACTAATACTTTTAGTTTGCTTGAAAATCTTTTACAATGGGCACGTTCACAAACAGGTAGTTTAAAAATTAATTTTAAACGAGCTAATGTTAAAAAAATAATCGATTCAATATTAGAACTTTATGAAGTAAACGCACAACAAAAATCTATTTCACTAACAAGCAATGTTAATAGTGAGCTACATGGGTACTTTGATATAGATATGACCACAACAGTTATACGAAATTTGGTTTCAAATGCGTTAAAATATACAAATGAAAATGGTCAAATAAGCATAAGTGCTACTGAAATTGATGACATGATAAAAATTGAGATAGCTGATACAGGTATAGGCATTTCAAAAGAAGATCAGAAAAACCTTTTTAAAATAGGTAATAAGCAAAAAAATGTTGACTCACTTGAAAAAGAAAGCACAGGCTTAGGAATGGCAATTATTCAAGAATTTGTATTAAAAAATAGTGGCGAAATTTGGGTTGAGAGTGAACCTAATGTTGGCACTACATTCAAATTTATACTACCTAAAGCATTATAATAGATAAATAATTATAAATACAGATATATACATTTTACGTATTTTATAGAAATCAACTTATCACAATATGGCAAATTTTGGATTTTCATTACGATCAGCACTTGGATTAATACCCAAAACCGAAAAAATTGAATCACAAAATCAGATTCTAAAAGAAGAATTTGAGAAGCTTAACGCCTTTGCTGAATCAGACAAATTAAAAGAATATTTAGAGCTGGAATCATACATTCAATCATCAGAATTTATTGATTTCAAAAAGAATATTTTAAGTTTAGATTTTAAGCAAACCAATGAATACCAAAAAGAAAAGCGTTTTTTTAAGCTCCAAAAAAATAAAAAAATAACCAACTATTTTAAAGTATTAAATTCTGAAGAATACAAAGAATTCCTTAATACAGATTCATCAGATAACCTATCTGAATATTTAGAGTTAGAAGCATATTTATTGTCAGATAAATACAAAAACAATAAAATAGAACTATCAAATAACCTAAAAGCAGAACAGAAAAAAAAGAAAGACTATACTGTACAAAAAAAATCGAAAAAAATAAAAGATTACTACAAAACTCTTAATTCTAAGCAATTAGAATTACACAACCAACTAACCGATTCAGCAGAATTATCTGAATATGAAGAACTAAAAGAGTTTACCGCCTCATTACAACTTAAAGAGTTTAAAATTGACATAAAAAATCAATTGAAAACAGAAAAAAGTAAAAAGAAAGAGTTATCTAAATTAAAAAAGCATCCTGAAATTAAAGCATACAATAAATTACTAAAAAAACAAGGTGACGAAGAAATTGAAAAACCTAAAGAATTAATTGAGTATGAGGAACTTTTAAACTACATTAACTCAAATGAATACCAACAAAAACTTACCGAATTAGAATATTCAAATACTGAGGAGTATAAAAAAGAGCAAAAATTTGCATCGCTAAAAAAAGAGCAAAAATTTAAAGCATATTTTAAGTTTAAAAGCTCAAAACAATTGACCGAATATAATACCACAAAAGACTCTGATTATTTAAAACAATATGAGGAGCTTGAAGCATACGTTACATCTCAAGAATATGACGAAGCAATAAACAGTTTTACCTATTCAAATTCAGACGATTTTAATAAAGGGCAAAAATTCAATGAATTAAAAATTAGCACGCAGATAAAAAACTGGGTAAAATATAAAAAATCAAAGCCCTACTTGCTTTTCTTACAAGTTAAAGACTCCGATTTATTAAAAGAATTTGAAGAGCTGCAAGAGCTTATTAATAGCGATAAATTTAAAGAATATAAAATATATATGCTCGATAAAGAAAAGTACCAAAAAACCGATGAGCATAATAAGGAACAAAGATACTTTGAGTTAAAAAAATCAGATGATATAAAGTGGTACTATGCAATTAAAGACTCAAATAAATTTGATGAGCTAAAAGCATGGAATATTACATTTGAGGATGACTTTACAACGGGCAAAGTTGAAGAAGAAAAATGGATGAATAGTTTCTTTTGGGGAAAAATGCTTATAAACGACAGATATGTAGTTGCCGGCGATAAACATTTTTTTACCGATAACAAAAATGTAGAATTAAACGGCACAAGCCTGAAAATAATTACAAAAAAAGAGAAAACTAAAGGTAAAGTTTGGCATCCTGTAAATGGTTTTTCAACACAAGAGTTTAATTACACATCGGGTATGTTAAGTACTGCCCATAGCTTTCGCCAACAATACGGAAAATTTGAGGCAAAAATAAAAATTAATGACTATTTTCCTGTCTATCAGGCATTTTGGCTAAAAGGCGAAAAAATACTTCCTGAGGTTGATGTGTTTAAGTTTAATATGGATAAAAAGAACCGTTTTCAAATGTCTGCATTTTGGGGCGACCCTGCAAACGCAAAAAATGCGCAGAAAAAAATAAGCAAAATAAATGGAGCAAGTTTTGCTAAAGACTATTTTATTTACACGCTTGACTGGACAGAGAAAAAGCTGACATGGAAAATCAATGGGATTGAGATTTTCTCAACCTCACAAGGTATTCCCAACGAGCCTCTGTATCTTTTACTATCATCAGGCATTCATAAAAAGCCAACTCAAGATTTTACCCCTGCAGCTTTTGAAATTGACTGGGTAAGGTGTTACGAAAAAATTTAAATTTAGTTTGTCCATAAAGTTCAATTTCAACTAAGGGTTTTCTCATAAATAATTCAGATAATTTAGGTACAAGATTTTGTACATAGATAAAGTTAATAAAACCTGCCTCGCCGTCAGGCAGGCGCAACCATAACTTGTTCCGAACTTGCTTTGGAAGCAGAGTTACGGTTAGTATTCTTATTTTATATGGATAAAAAAAGTTTTAGAATTGTGTTTATGGGAACACCCGATTTTGCTGTTGAAAGCTTAAAAGCTTTAACTGAAAATGGTTTTAACATTGTTTGTGTAGTTACAAGCCCCGACAGACCTGCAGGACGAGGAAAAAAGATTAACCAATCGGCTGTAAAAAAATTCTCGACAAATAAAGGACTATCCATTTTACAACCCCCAAATTTAAAAGACCCCGAATTCCAAAATACGCTAAAAGAATATAAAGCCGATATTCAGATTATTGTAGCTTTTAGAATGTTACCACAAAGTATTTGGAGTATGCCTCCATTAGGGTCAATAAATTTGCATGGCTCTTTACTGCCAAATTATAGAGGAGCAGCACCAATTAACTGGGCAGTAATAAACGGTGAACAAAAAACAGGTGTAACAACATTTTTTTTAAAACATGAAATTGATACAGGCAACATCCTTTTTCAAGAAGAGCTTGAAATAAAAGATGATGATAATGCAGGAACAGTTCATGATAAATTAATGATTATTGGGGCAAAACTGATTGTAAAAACCACACAGGCAATTATTGATGATAATTATAAAGAGGTATCCCAAAACAGCCTAATAAACCAAAAACCCAAGCATGCACCTAAAATTTTTAAGCCCAACTGCCAAATAAATTGGTCGCAACCAATTAACACCATCCACAACCATATTCGGGGGTTAAGCCCCTACCCTGCTGCATGGTCAACCCTAAGAGATGCATATGGCAAATTACTCGATTTTAAAATATTTAAAACACAAAAGGAGTTTACAACCCACAATTTAACAAACGGCACAATAATAACCGATGAAAAAACGTATTTAAAAATTGCTGCTGATGATGGTTTTATCTCAATTACCGAACTTCAGTTATCCGGAAAAAAACGGATGAATATTACTGATTTTTTACGAGGATTTAACCCTAAAAATTCAAAGGTTGAGTTCACTTAACCCTAATGCTGTATTTGAATTAATTTGTCAAACATCCTTTCGCTTATAAGGGTGTTGACTTGTGTGAATGATATTTAGAACTCTTACAATATCGTTTTCTACTGTATAAATAATATTATAATTCCATTTTGAAACAGACCTGTAGAGTTTGTCCTCAGTCTCTAAGTATGACTCAACTGAATACCCTGCAAAATCTTTTAATTACTTACATTGTTCTAAAATATTTTTACGAACATACTCGGCGGTTTCTTTTGATACTTCTTCTTTCAGATAAGTGATGTGCTTTCGTAGTGATTCCCTTGCTTTATTAGATAATATTACTCCTGACTTTTTAATTACCATGTTTTCGATTCTATTTCCAAATCCTCTATTGTAATATATTCACCTCGTTCAATCTGCTTTTCGGCCTCTTTAATATCAGCTACAAACATATTTTTACTTATTGGTTTACCTAAAACATCATAACCAATAGCAGTATTGGTATCCTCTAATTTTGAAAACATTTTTCCATATACCTCCTCAATAAACTTGTTGTCTATTTGATGTAAATGTCTATGTATGTAGTCTCTCTTCTCTATTAATTCCATAACAAATATGTTTTTTACAAAATTACAACAATTATTTTGCAAATGTAAATGTTCTTTATTTGCTTATATTAGGTAAACATTTGAAAAGATACACTTCTAAAACTGAATAATTATACTTTTATAATTTCTTTATCTTCTTCTCAGGGCAAACTCATACTTTAATATTTAATATTTTGAGTAAATACTCTTCATTCC
>CBDUWQ010000114.1:0-11948 GCA_965370965.1 uncultured Bacteroidales bacterium | reverse complement strand
ATTGATATCATTTCTGAAACCAATGAGTTTTTAGGTGATTTTAAATATTAAAAATTATTGTCAAAACTTTTAAACTCATTAACCGACCTTTTTGGTAAAGCTTTTTTAATTATAATTTACACTTTGTTTTTACTGCTTGAGGAACCTTTTTTCTCGTCAAAAATTAAAGCCATCTACTCAAGCAACAAAGAATATAATGAGGTTAGCTCAATTTTAACTCAAATTGACAAATCAATAGGACGTTATATTTCAATAAAAACATTAGTAAGTTTAATTACCGGTTTTTTTAGTTATTTGGCTTTGTTGTTTATTGGTATTGATGCACCTCTGTTTTGGGCTTTTCTTATTTTTTTAATGAATTTTATCCCTACCATCGGGTCGCTAATTGCAACTGTATTTCCAGCAGTATTTATAATGCTACAATTTGGCGAAATAATGCCAGGGGTTTGGACTCTCATTATCGTAGGTGGCATACAACTTATTATGGGCAATTATGTTGATCCAAAGCTTACCGGCAACTCATTAAATGTTAGTCCTTTAGTTGTTATACTTGGATTATCGTTTTGGGGCGCAATATGGGGTATTATAGGTATGATATTAAGTGTTCCTATTTCTGTAATGATGATTATTTTGTTTGCCGAGTTTCCCGCAACCCGTTCAATTGCAATACTTCTATCAAAAAAGGGAAATGTTATTAAAAACCCATAAAAAAAGATGCTTATTTTTGATATATGAATTGTTTAACCTTGAATTAGAATACGGAATAGTTTTTTTTAACTTTTGTGTATTCAAAGTATGATTGGAATCATAAATACTTAGTAACACCATTTTATAAAAATATAAAAAAAGATGGTATTAAAATATAAAAGACTTTAAACGTCAAAATTATGTGAATTACAGATTTAAGAAGTCAATAAAAATTTAAGAAGTTGCATAATTCAAGTTAAAGGCATCTCAGTATTTTTTTGCAAAACATTCCATTTTCCACGTTCAGCAATACAATTTCCTTACCTAACAATTAATTTTTTTTCATAATTGTTAATATTCCTATTCTTGTGCCATAAAACTAATCATTGCGCACCTGTTTAACTGTGTATCGTTAGGTAGATTAGCGGCAATTTAAAACATAAAATTATGGCACACAAAACTCTACTATTTATCGCAAGTTTATTGGTATTTGCAAATCTTGCAATTGCTAGCAACAATTTATCACAATCAATTAGTGGCACTGTGGTTGATGCAATAACCGGATACCCATTAATTGGAGCAAACGTAATACTTGAAAATTATGATCCAATAATTGGTACTACTACCGATGTAAACGGCAATTTTGAATTACAAAACATTGCTTTAGGTCGTCAAACAATTAGAATATCGTATTTAGGGTACAAAACCCAAACCATACGTAACCTTTTAATTACAAGCGGCAAGCAAACTATGGTAAAAATATACCTTGAAGAGGATATTACTAGTGTTGCCGAGGTTGTGGTTAAATCAAATACCAATAAAAACCGACCTTTAAACGATATGGCTTTAATAAGTGCCCGTACATTTTCGGTTGAAGAAACAGAGCGTTTTGCTGGTAGTTTGGGCGACCCCGCACGTATGGTAGCAAATTATGCAGGAGTGGCAACACAAAACGATGCACGAAATGATATCATTATTAGGGGCAATTCACCATCGGGGGTACTGTGGAGGCTTGAAGGAATTGAAATACCAAACCCCAATCATTTTGGTGCACTGGGCACAACAGGCGGACCGGTAAGCATGATAAATAATAATTTGCTTGAAAATTCCGACTTCTTCACTGGTGCTTTTCCTGCTGAATACGGAAATGCTTTGGCAGGTGCTTTCGACCTTAATTTGAGATCGGGTAACAGCAGAAAAACTGAATTTATCGGACAAGTTGGGTTTAATGGCTTTGAGGCTGGCATTGAAGGTCCTCTATTTAAAACCGGCAAGGGGCAAAAAGCTTCATATATTGCAAATTTTAGGTATTCAACATTAGAGGTGTTGAATAAGATGGGGTTTAGCATGGGTACCGGAACAGCTATTCCACAATATAAAGATTTTACGTTTATGGTTGATATACCAGGAACAAAAGCCGGGCGATTTAAGCTTTTTGGACTTTATGGTGACAGCTATATTGAACTGGGGCGCGACTATGCCGACTCAACAGATAATTCATATAATGGACGAGGTACAGCAATCAATTTTGGCTCGGGGTTAATAACCGTTGGGGCATCGCATACATACTTTTTTAACGAAAGCACAAAATTAAAAACCACAATCTCATATCAATCAACCCACGCCCAAACCAAGCTCGACTCAATTATTGACAGAAAGTATGAAAAACCACATGTACGACAAAACCAAATGGAGAATAAAATAAGCATGGCATCAAAACTTACCCACAAGCTTAATGCTAAAAACAGTATTGATTTTGGATTTATAGCCGACTATTTTTTTATAGATTTTATTGATAGTGTTTTTAATGCCGATTACAACCGTTTTTTAACAGGTAACGATATTCAGGGTAACTTAACACTAATACAAACTTTTGCGCAATGGCAACACAAATTTAGCAATACGTTAACTGCTTACACAGGCCTGCATTTACAATACTTTGATTTAAACAAAGCTATTTCCATTGAACCACGTTTGGGAATACAGTGGCAATTAAATTCGCAACATAGCCTTAATGCAGGTTTTGGAAAGCATAGTCAAACTCAGCCCAAAGCCATCTATTTTCACAAAACATACAATCCGGTTAACGATATTAGTTTTACTACCAATACCAAGTTAGATTTTACCAAAAGCAACCACTATATTTTGGGGCATAACTATCTTATTAATCAAAACTTCAGGTTAAAGTCAGAAGTTTATTATCAACAATTATATGATGTTCCGGTAAAAGAGAGTTTTCCTGAATTCTCGATGTTAAACACCGGTGCCAATTTTGGCGGTGCACGTGAAGACAGCTTGGTAAACCAAGGCAGTGGCACAAATTATGGATTGGAATTTACAATAGAGAAATTCTTGAACAGAGGGTACTATATTTTGTTTACCACATCACTGTATAGCTCTAAATACAAGGGATATGACGGCAAACAGCGGAATACTGCCTTTAACGGCAATTATGTATTTAACCTATTGGGTGGCTACGAGCATAAAATTAGCGATAAATATATGCTTACTTTTGACCTGCGTACTGTTTGGGCAGGTGGCAAACGCTATGTTCCGGTTGATATAGAAGAGTCGAAACAGCAAAACAAAACTGTTTATGATTGGACTAGGGCTTACGATGAAAAATATGATGATTACTTTAGGACAGATATCAGAATTGGGTTTAAACATAACGGAAGACGCTTTTCGCAAGAGTGGGGTCTCGATTTACAAAACATAACCAATTATCAGAGCATGTTTATGCAGGCCTACGACAACCAAAAAGGCGAAGTTTACAGTACTTATCAACAAGGTTTTATGCCAATGATGCTATATCGTATTCAATTTTAGGTTTAAAAATATATTACCCACAAAAATAGTAGTATAACCAATTTTAATATATTTGTTAAATGTTAGGAATTATAAACAAAGAATTCAAAATAATAGCAATTTTAGTCCCTTTTGTTGGGGCTATTGTTGCCCTTATGTATAGCACGGTTATAGACCATCCAATGGGCAATACCTGGTTTTATATATTGCACAGCACAATAACAACTGCTGTTATTTGGTTTGGGTGTTATGCCATTGTAGTTTACCTTTGGCGCAAATATCCGTGGGAGCATAGCCCGTTAAAGCACCTGCTAATTGAAATAGTTTCAATTCTTGCATATGTATTAGTTTTTGGTTTAACAATGCATACTATATACAAAATACTTCCAAACACACCCCATGATTTTCAACAAAGAGACGGCTTTAATTTAGATTTTTTTATAACCATACTCATTACTTTTTTAATAACCACCATTCACGAAGCTGTATTCTTTTACAATCAATGGAAATATAACTTTTCAAAATCGGTTAGGTTAGAGAAGGATAATATTGAGGCAAAATACGAAACCCTAAAATCACAAATAAACCCCCATTTTTTATTTAACAGTTTAAACAGCCTTACATCAATTGTTGATAAAAACAGTGAGGCGGTTGACTATATCCAAAACCTTTCGGAATTTTTACGATATATGCTAAACAGCCGCAATAGTGAATTAGCATTGGTAAGCAACGAGGTTGAGGTGTTAAACAAATATGTGAGCCTACAAAAATCGAGGTTTAGAAATAGTTTAGTGGTTAAAATTAATATTGATAAAAAGTTTTACAACTATTCGCTACCTCCATTGGTTTTACAAATGTTGGTTGAAAACTGTATTAAACACAATATAATATCAAAAAACAAACCATTGAATATTGAAATAAAAGCGGTAAATAAAAGCATAATAATTGAAAATAATTTACAAAAAAGAACAGATGTAACAAGTACAAAACAGGGACTAAGAAACATAACTGACCGATTTAAGTTTTTTACCGGCAGTGAGGTTAAAATTATTGAGACATCGGCTATTTTTAGAGTTGATATACCGCTATTAACAGTTGAATTATGATTAAGGCATTAATAATTGAAGACGAAGAGCCGGCATCTGTACGGCTAAAAAATCTTTTGGCAAATGTTGCTCCCGATATTGAGGTACTTAACTGCCTCGATAGTATTGAAAGCTCGGTAGAGTGGTTAAAAAGCAATTTGGCCCCCGACCTTATTATGCTTGACATTCAGCTTGCCGATGGGCTGAGCTTCGATATTTTTAAACAAGTTGACATATATAGTTTTATTATTTTTACTACTGCTTACGACGAGTATGCAATAAAGGCTTTTGAGCTTAACAGCATAGATTATTTATTAAAACCCATTGATAAATTAAAACTGGAACGTAGCATTGCAAAATTCAGAAAACTGAGCAAGCCGGCACCGCAATTAAATATAAACGAGCTAATTTCGGCTATTGAGAGTAAAAAAAGCAACTACAAAAAACGCTTTTTAATAAATATTGGCAGCAAAATAAAATCGGTTGAAACAATTAATATTGCATATTTTTATGTGCTTGAAAAATGTACCTTCCTAAAAACTATTCAAGGCAAAAACTATCCAATCGATTTTTCGCTTGACAAGTTAGAGCTGCTAATAAACCCTGACTTGTTTTTTAGAATAAATCGGCAAAACATAATAAATTATAATGTAATTGAAAAAATTAGCGTATTCTCAAAAAGCAGGATAAAAATTGAGACTATTCCCCAAAACGAACATGAGCTTATGGTAAGCGCAAATAAAAGCCATAGTTTTAGAATGTGGCTTGACAGATAGAGTTTGCAAAAAAAAAAACACAAACTACCGGTATGTAGTAATGTGTAAATTTTTTATTCGTTTTTATACATAATACAGGTTAGTCTGATAATCAAATGTATAATTCTCTTTAAAGAAAATTCATGAATTAATAAGGTTAAATTTTACAGTCCTTTATAATATCTTGAACTATAATTTTTGCTTCTAATGCTTGTGAATTTTTCTGTAAAATCATTTTACCAAGTTTGTCCAATGTATCATAAAAACAGTTCCATGCACGCTCCTCAATAGCAATCTGTTTCTTGAGCGGGCTGTTATCACCTTTTATAAAATTAATCGCCTTATTTAATCTTGGCGTGTTTTCTTTAATAAATTGAACACCAAAATCCTGATTTTTACTGCTAAAAAAGCCGGCTGTTTTTATGGCAAAGCGCATAATGGTAACAGTTATTGGTATTTTTGAAATAAAACATCCTGTAAAAGGGTCAACAATATTTTTTAAACCTTGAACATCATTGGTAAGTGCCCTTGCATATTCCGAAAAATACAGCATTCTTATATAGTCGCCAACAATATTGCCAAACTTGGCCGCCTCAAGTGCTTCCGTAGCAAATGCATCTTTATCGTGGCGCATTATCAGTCCATCTTCATGATAATAAGCCAAGGTATATTCATTTTTGTTGCAAATAGTCGACAAAATATAGCATTGGTCTTCAGCCCTTCCGATAAAACTTGGGGTAAACGGGCGGTGTTTCCTCAGGGCATCTATCAAAATACCATTTGTGCCGCCTGTTACATGAATACGCTGGATACATTTATTTTTGCCGTCAAGACCACTTTTTTCATTGTACCGCGTCATCAACTCACCTTTGGTTGAAAGCCCCATAAGCATTTTACTGAAAAATACATTGTTATCTTTGTCATCAAGTTTGTCTGAAAAGGTAACATCTGGTGTAAAAAGCCCTTTATGAATGTCCTTTTCATTTACAAGTGCCCCGGCAATCATCCCTAACTCAACATTATTCCCAAACGAGTCAACTCCTTTGGCTCCCCACAGTGGGTTTTTAAAATGCTCAAAGGTCGATTTGCCGGTTTGGTCAATCAGCTCTTTTTGCGGAAATACCTGGTCAAGATCAATTTTAAAAGTGGCCTTTTTGGTATGGTCAACAAAAGTGTTCCACACCGCAGCTATTGCTTTTAAAAAGCTGTAATGCCGTCCATACTCCCCATCAACACCAAATATTTCAGCAATATTTTCAGCATTTTTATTGTTGAATAATTGTTTTGCATTGGGGATTAGCACTTTGTTGCATAGTTTTTTAGTATCAGCTTCTGTAAATATATAAACGTCAAGGTTTTTGGGCTTGCCAAAAAGTGACAGCTCCTGACTTATATAGTCTTTTGCTATTAATTGCAGGCTTTTATGAGTAACCGATACCGATAAAATAAATATTGCTTTGCCCATAAGGTTACCACGCTGTTTTTCAATATCTAATGATTTGTCTAATTGCGAAATGCCATAAATAATTTCATTGGCACTATGCTCAACGCCTATCTGAATAGGATGATCATACCAATATTGCTGAGGTTCTAAAATAGCTTTTTTTAATGATTGCTTAAGCTCTTTAGAAAAGCTTAGGCTGTTTATATTGGTATTTTTGTTTGGAATACCAAGCAGTACGTTCGATGTAAATATTATTTCATTACCTGCATTGGTTATTGGGTTATGGCATGGCTCTGTTACTGTTACTGTTCTCCTCTCCCTAAGCTCATCTGACAACAGGTTGTGGTTATTTATAACCCCTACACCCTCAGGAAAAAATAGGCTCCATACCTTATCATTAAATTTATGATTGCCCGCTTGTGGTTTAGTTTTTAGGTAATCTTCAAGTTGAATAATTGCATTACCAAAGTTTTTGTCTTTTTTTGCAACTGCTGTTATTTCTGTTTGTATGTCATTTATGCAATTTTGAAAAAAAACAGCAACCTGTCCGTATTTTTCGTCCAATAAAAATGAGCTGATAAATGCTGTTGCATTGCCATGCTGTGGGTTTTGTTTGCCCGACAAGCCTATTAATAATGCAGCATTTAATCGGTTGCCTATATGGTTATCAGTATTTAAAAATGTTTTTTCTGCATTAAGTAAATATCCATCTTCTTTGCAAAAAAGCTCACGTATTATTGTTCTGAATTTGTTTTCGGTACTAACTTCATCATTTACCATTTGTTGTTCAATTTTGCAGGTTCATATTTATTTTACCTTATTAAGTCAATTTACGTATAAATGTATAAATAATCTTTCTGTAAAGAATAAAATAGTTTGCCTATTAAAATATGGAATAGGCTTTATATGTTTTTTTTGCAAGCTATACCATTGCTATCATGTTAATTAACAATTTACTGATATGAGTAAATAAAAATATATTAAAAATAATTTTGTGCTTTAAAAAGCAATCGCTTAATTTGCACCAGTAAAAAATAGAAAATGATAAAAAATTATAAAAATATTTGGTGTTGGTGTAGCAATTTAAAACATAATTGTGGTTAAACGCTATATACCTATTTATTTATTTAAAGGGCCTGTCGCAAACCACGACAGGCCTTTTTTGTTTTAATAAGCATAACAAAACAATTAATTATGAAAAGAAATAACCTTAATATTCCTAATAATTCCTTCCTAAAAACTATGTGTTGGTGGCTATGGCAAATAATTTACTTAAGCGGGTAATAATGGAATACGTATATTTAAAAAACTAAATAGTAGCGGCTCCGGATTTACCCGAGAGCCGTTTTTTTATTATTAAAAATATTGAACAAACACATGAAAAACACATTTGGAACACTTGCAATTCGTAATAACCTGCCTGCTGTAGGCATATTTTGTGTGATTCATAAATAAAAACTTAAAACATATGCAACAATTTAACTTTAAAGTAAACACAAAAGAGATACTGGCTGATGTTTTGACACCTGTAGCCATTTATCTGAAACTGCGCGATGTATTCCCAAATTCAATACTACTTGAAGGGGCTGATTTTAAAGTCGGCAGTAATCAATACTCATTTATTTGCCTTAAGCCTATTGCGGGGTTTCGGGCAAAAAAAAACAAGGTAAAAATTTCGCAACCAAACGGTAACGAAGAAACTATTACTTTAGCTAAACCCAATGAAGCAATTGACTTGCTCAGTCATTTCTCAAAAAGCTTTGTGCCTACAACAAACATTAACCATTTACCTGCAACAGGACTGTTTGGTTATTCCACATATGAAGCTGTAAACTATTTTGAAGATATTGAAATAAAAGCACCTACCAACAGCATGGAAATTCCTGAAATATATTTCCAGTTTTATAAATATATTATAGCTATTAACCATAACAGCAACTGCATTACCATAATTGAACATATTTTTAATAACGAAGACTCACAATTGCAATTTATTGAAAGTCAGCTTCAAAACTGTACTTTTGCAACATACAGGTTCAATATCAAAAATGGCGAAAACTCCAATATTACCAACGATGAATATAAAGCCCTTGTAACAAAAGGCAAAGAGCATTGCTTACGTGGAGATGTCTTTCAAATAGTATTCTCACGAAATTACAGTCAACAGTTTTCAGGCGACGAATTTAATGTTTACCGTTCTTTACGCTCAATAAACCCATCGCCATACATGTTTTATTTTGATTTTGGCAGTTTTAAATTATTTGGGTCTTCGCCCGAAGCACAAATAAAAACCAACAACGGCAAGGCATATATAAATCCCATAGCCGGAACTTTTAAACGTACCGGCAATGATAAGGAAGATAAGTTGCTAGCAGAAAAACTATCGGTTGACCCAAAGGAAAACAGCGAACATATAATGCTTGTTGATTTGGCACGCAACGACTTAAGCAGAAATGCAGATAAGATAAAGCTTAACTATTTTCGTGAAATTCATTATTACTCCCATGTATTGCATATGGTTTCTGAAGTGCAAGGTATTATAAGAGATGGAGCAGACCCAATCCATATATATGCAGATACCTATCCGGCAGGAACTTTAACAGGTGCACCAAAATATAAAGCTATGGAACTGATTAATAAATACGAAAATCAAGGGCGTGGTTTTTATGGCGGATGCATCGGTAATATAGGGTTAAACGGAAAAATAAACCTTGCAATTACAATACGTTCATTTATGAGCAAAAACAACACACTGTATTATCAGGCAGGAGCCGGTATTGTGGCCGGTTCAACGGAAGAGGGCGAACTAAACGAGGTAAACAACAAACTTGCTGCTCTTAAAATGGCAATTAAAGAGGCACAAAATATTAATTAATCTTTGTAAGAAACTCTAAAAATTAAAAAATAGAACACCGTTAAACAAGCAGAGTGATTTATGAACACAAATGAAATAGTATTTAATAAAATTACGGATATAATATATAAACAAGCCACTAAGCGGTTTAAAACCGCTTAGTGGCGTTACATGCAAACAGATGAAACAGCCCATGGCTGAGATAATTATTGAGCCACATACGACCATGATTAAATATTTGAGGCAAATAGTAATCAGCAGGCACAAATTATTAAACAGATGAAACAAAAAATATTAGTAATAGATAACTACGACTCCTTTACATATAATTTGGTACAAAACATAATAAATGTTACAGGAGAAATGCCCGATATCATCAGGAATGACAAAATAACACCACAGGAGGCTTTGGTATATGATAAAATACTCCTTTCACCGGGTCCCGGAATTCCCAACGAGGCAGGAAACCTTAAGGAGATAATAAAAACTTGTGCCCCCAAATGCAGTATTTTGGGTGTTTGCCTTGGCTTACAGGCTATTGCCGAAGTTTTTGGTGCAAAATTATTTAATATGGACAAAGTTTATCATGGAGTAGCTTCACCCATAAAACAAACTGACGTGTATGAACCCATTTTTATTAATTTGCCTAAAATATTTGATGCTGCCCGCTACCACTCGTGGATGGTGTCGGATAATAATTTGCCTGACAGCCTATTAATAACTGCCGTTGACGAACAAAATGGCATTATGGCCTTAAAACATGCCGAATTTGATGTGAAAGGGGTACAATTTCATCCCGAATCAATACTTACCGAATATGGCGGTATGATAATTAAAAACTGGATTGATAATTAACAAGTGTATATATTTATAAATACCGATAGGTATTTGTGAGTTGATGCACAAGCACTAATCTATAAACAATAATTATGACAGAAATGCGACACGTAATAAACCACCTAACCTCACACAAAACATTATCGAGTGAGGATGCACAACAAATATTATCGGATATTGCAAAAGGCAAATACTCTGAAATTGAGATGGCATCGTTTCTTACAGTTTACCTGATGCGCAACATTACAGTTGAAGAACTTACGGGTTTTCGCAATGCATTGTTAGAACATTGCTTGCGCATTGACTTAAACCAAGAAAACTGCATTGACCTTTGTGGTACAGGCGGAGATGGCAAAGACACCTTTAATATATCAACACTGGCATCGTTTGTTACTGCCGGTGCCGGTGCTAAAGTAGCAAAACATGGTAACTATGCTGTATCGTCAGCGTGCGGCTCTTCAAATATTTTGGAATATTTTGGATATAAATTTACGAATAACCAAAATAACTTAACTGAACAGATTGAAAAAGCAGGAATATGCTTTTTGCATGCACCTCTTTTTAATCCGGCAATGAAAAATGTTGCACCAATACGTAAAAGTCTTAGGGTAAAAACATTTTTTAATATGTTGGGACCAATGGTAAACCCTGCTTTTCCGCAAAAGCAATTAGTTGGTGTTTTTAGCCTTGGCTTAGCCCGTTTATACGGATATATTTACCAGCAAACAGGTAAGGATTTTACAATAGTTCACAGTCTTGACGGTTACGATGAAATTTCATTAACAGGTGCTTTTAAAACTATAACCAATAAAAGCGAAGATATTTTTTATCCTGAAGATTTAGGATTAAAAACAATTAAAGCTAATGAAATAATGGGGGGGGAAACCATTAAGGATTCGGCAAAAATATTTAAAAATATTTTAGAGGGCAAAGGTACAACAGCACAACAAAAGGTAGTGGAAATCAATGCTGCATATGCCTTACAATGCTATTATAGTATTGGCTTTGACGAAAGTATGGCTTTGGCACAAGAATCAATTAATGGAGGCAAGGCGTTGGCATCATTTAAAAAACTAATTGAAATTGCCAATAACCAGTCTTGAATCTATTTAGAGTTTGTCTATAAAGTCCAACTTCTGCGCCTGCCTAGTCGGCAAACAGGTTGTTACTCAAAATCTAAATCCTCAAATACACTAGTATTCTGCGGTTTAAATTTTTTGCACGCCCTGCCCGACTAATTCGTTCAGGTTTACCTTAAGGCGGGCTTGAATTTGAACTTTATAGTCCAAACTCTTGACTTTATTATTGACGGAGCAACTAAGCCCTGAAGTGGGCGTAATCATTAGCTCGGGATTTTAACCCCGAGAATGAGTAATAATAGAACGCAATATTTAAAATATGTTTAATTTATAGACAGACTCTATTTAGCCTGAATAATTCATAAACTTTTTGAAAAAGCAGTTAACATATTAATTATC
>CBDUWQ010000113.1:0-11964 GCA_965370965.1 uncultured Bacteroidales bacterium | reverse complement strand
TAATACATTCCCCGTCAAAAGTAGTTTTATAGGTTTTAAGCGGATAATTTGAAGGACCTTTATTTACTGCTCCGTAAGTTACTTCAAATTTTGATCCGCAGCATTTACATTCAACAAGGCTAATGCTCGAATTATCTTGCTCAACAGTACAACCTTCTTTAACTTCATGTGGGCACGTTGCATCATAAGCCATAAATTTAAGTTGTCCCGAATCATCGTATCCAACATTAATTATAATTATGCCATTACCCATATAACCTTCATTTTGTAAAGTAAATTTCCCATACAAATTTTGCAATTCAAAATATTCAACATCATTTATACAAATCGGATACTCTATATATATAGGCACATTTGGCACAGGATGTTCATTTTTTTTATCACATCCTAAAAATAAACTCATTAAAAGCATGGTAATAATATATTTTCTCATTATTTTTGGGTTTTAACAACTATAAACAAAGTAAGTAAAAAAAGATAAATTGACTTGGGGATTCCTTACAAAATTAAAGCCATAATTTTAACAATAGTATTATTATCGGTTTTTAGTGCTGTAAATGCTCAATATAAATACTCTATTGATATAAAATCAAGAGGGGGGCAACGTGCTCCAATGAAGTATGCAGTTTTAAGTGCAAAAAAAGATTTTCAAGCTACATCTGCAATTCGAAAAAAAATACGTACAGATGAAAAAGTTTCAAAAAAAATAAAAAGGCATACATATAAGATACAAACTCTTAAAGTAAAAAAGCGGATGCGCAAATCGGAAAAGACAGCTAAAAATTATAATAGGGGAAAAGTGCCATTAAGTGTTAAACTAAAAAAATTGTTTTAAATGGATGATGTAATTCAAATTTTAGTCTTTGTTGTAACTATTATCATAGTTATTGCTTCGGCAATAATGAAACAAAAAAAGAAAACAGGGGCTAAAAACATCAATTTAGAAAGCCTTGTTGAGTCTTTTATAGGAGGGGTTTCACAAAATCAAAATCAGCCTTTAACAGATGTAGAGGAAAAAATTGAGCAAGATGACTCTTTTTTTGATGATGAAACAGATAAGAATAAACTACAAATAGTTGATGATTTAATAAAAGGAAAATATTTTGAAAAAGGAGCTGATGCTATTCCTGATAATAATGAAGACATAAGTATAAATGATAAAATTGATAATGAGATTGTTGAAGCTAATTTTGACTTAAGACAAGCAGTAATATACTCAGAAATATTAAAACGAAAAACTTTCTAAAAGGCTATAAAGCATCTTTTTTTAGAAGTTCAGGTTTGGAAATATCAATAGATAGTATTTATATTTACCGATTCAAAAAAGTGGTGTAATTATTTTAATATTAAATAAGCGATTATGATAAGAAAAATACTCTTAATTCTTTTCGTATTGTTTGCAACTGGAGGGCTTTATGCTCAATCGGGAGCTATAAAAGGGAAAGTGCTTGATGCTGCAACCGGCGAGGCAATTCCGTTTGCAAACGTAGTAATAGAACAGAATGGTAACATGATAGGTGGTGGGGTATCCGATTTTGACGGAAATTATACTATTAAGCCGGTTCCGGCCGGTAGGTTTACGGTAAAAGCCTCATATGTTGGTTATAATACCTTGCAAATTAACGATGTTGTTGTTTATAACGACAAAATTCGTTTTCTCGATTTGCGAATGAATATATCAAGTCAGGCACTTGAAGTAATAGATGTGGTGGCATATGTTGTACCACTTATTGATAAAGATAATACCACTACAGGTGGTACGGTTACCGCCGAAGAGATATCAAAAATGGCAGGACGCTCTCCCGAGTCAGTAGCAGCAACAGTAGGTGGTGTTTACCAAGAAGATGGTGAGGTAAAAAGCATACGTGGAGCACGCGAAGAGGCCACTGCATATTTTATTGATGGAGTTAAGGTGCGGGGTAGTAACAACATTCCAAAATCAGCAATTGCTGAGATATCGGTTATTACAGGAGGTACACCTGCAAAATATGGCGATGCTACCGGTGGTATTATTAGTATTACTACTAAAGGTGCATCGCGTGACTTTTTTGGAGGAATTGAACTTGCCACATCAAAGTTTTTAGACCCTTACAATAGCAATATTATTGGAGCAAACCTTTCAGGTCCCATTTTAACCCGTAAAATTGTTGATCCAAACAATCCCGATAATATAAGGAAAGAATCAATACTTGGTTTTTTTATTGCCGGCGAATACCAATTTGATGAAGACCACCGTCCATCAGCAGTTGGTTTTTGGAAAGTTAAAGATGATATTTTAGACAGTATAATTCGTACCCCATATTTACGAAAAGGTGGTAGTGATGTTATTTTACCTACAGCAGCATTTTTGCATGCCGAAGACTTTGAAAATGTAAAAGCAAGGCAAAATGTTGCTTATAACAGAGTTATGGTTACTGGTAAAATTGACTATCAACCGGTAAAAAATTTGGTGCTTACCGTAGGAGGTAGTTACCAAAGTAATAGTGGAAATTATTTGGAGAGAAATTTTAGAAATTCTTTAAGCGGGGCGGCCTCATCAGGTATTTTAAATTATAACAATAATAAACAAGATAAAAGAACCGACTACCGTATTTTTGGTAGGTTAACACACAGGTTAGGTTCAAATTCAGGTTCTCAGGAAAATTCCTCAATTATTAAAAATGCTTATTATACAATACAGGTCGATTACACAAAAAACCTTATAAATACTCAGGATAATAACCATAAGGATAATTTATTTAATTATGGATATTTGGGTAAATTTAACACATATAGTCAGGCAACTTACGAGTATGGTTTAGATACTGTTTTAAACTTATATGGTTATAAAATGAATGCTTTTATGGATACTTTGGTAACTTACGATCCTGGAAGCTTAAACCCTGAAATTGCTCGTATGACAGAAATGTGGTATGGTTTTTTTGGAGAACCGAATAATGCTGACCAAGCCGGTAGTAACGGTTTTTATCTTAATGGACAAATACCAGGTAGTACTAATGGATATACAAAATCTTCTGATGATTTATATAGTTTGGTACGGTTTCCGGGAATACCATCGGCTGGTTTTGATAAAACTGATAACGACCAGTTTAGAATAAGTGCCTCTGGTGCTGCTGATATAAGCGATCATGAAATATCGGTAGGGTTTGAGTTTGAGCAGCGCACTGACAGGCGTTACAGAGTTGAGCCCATAAGCCTGTGGCAAATAGCTCGTAATAATATAAATAGTCATATTACAGACCTTGATTTTGCCAACCCGATACCGGGTTATATAACCGATGAAAATGGCAATTCAATTTTTAACGACACCATTAATTATAACAGACTGTATAATCATGGTGCACAGTCGTTATTTGATATTAAGTTTCGCGAAAGTCAGGGAATGGCGATAAATTCAACCGAGTTTGTTAATATTGACAGTTATGACCCCGATCAATTAAGCATGGAATATTTTAGTGCTGATGAACTATTTAATAACAGTAATTCATTAATATATTATTATGGTTATGATGCATATGGTAATAAAATGAGTTCAAATCCAACTTTTAATGAGTTTTTTAATAATACATATGAGTATGGTGGCAAAAAATGGCATAACAGAGAAATTGCCCCATTTGAACCTATTTATATGGCAGGATATATTCAGGATAAATTTGCCTTTAACGATTTAGTATTTAACGTTGGGGTACGTATTGACAGATATGATGCAAACCAAAAAGTTCAAAAAGATGAATATTTGGTTTTTGATACTTATAAAGTTGGCGACGATGATGGTACAGAGTATGGAAAAGGTATTGTAAATAATGCAAGAGCTAACGGAACAATACCAAATAACATTAACCCCGAAGCCACAGTTTATGTTAATAATCTAGATGATGCAAATGAAATAGTTGGTTATCGTTATGAAAAACAATGGTATGATGCAGCAGGAAACGAAATAAATGACCCTTCGTTAATTTATCAAAACGGTTCAATTCAACCTTATTTAAAAAGACCCGATGATAAAGTAGGTGATAAGTCTTTCTTAGATGCTTTTGAAGACTACGAGCCTGATGTTTCAATAATGCCACGTATTTCATTTTCATTTCCTATTTCTGATGAGGCACTATTTTTTGCCCATTACGATGTATTAACAATTCGACCTGCTGCTTTTAGAAGTCAGCTAAATCCTGTTGATTATCTTTATGTAAATCAGAAAGGGAGAGATATTTTCAATAATCCTAATTTAAAGTCGGAAAAAACAATTGACTATGAGTTTGGTTTTCAACAAAAACTTAATAATAAATCATCGTTAAAAATATCGGCCTTTTATCGCGAGCAACGCGATATGGTACAGTTAGTAAATTTAGTGGGAGCTTACCCTATTAGCATGCGTACTTATGGTAATATTGACTTTGGTACCGTAAAAGGTTTTACATTTACATATGATTTACGAAGAACAAATAATGTTCAGCTAAAAGCCAGTTATACATTGCAATTTGCAAATGCAACAGGCTCTGATGCTACAACAGGATTAGCCCTAATTAATTCGGGTCAACCAAATTTAAGGGCTGCATTACCAACCAGTTTTGACCAAAGGCACAATTTTGCCATATTATTAGACTATAGGTTTGGTATGGGTAAAAACTATAACGGTCCCAAATGGTTTGGTACCGATGTATTTGCCAATGCAGGTGTTAACTTTGCTATTAGCTCAGGTTCGGGAACACCATATACCAAAAAAAGTATAATTGACAATACGGTAATTGGTAGTATTAACGGTTCAATAATGCCATGGCGTACAACGGTTAATATGAGAATTGATAAAGGATTTACACTTAAATTCAGTAATGCCGAAAATGGTAAAAGGGCTGATTTAAGTGTGTATTTGGATATAACGAATTTACTGAATACCATGAATATTCAGGGAGTTTATTCAACTACCGGTAATGCCGATGATAATGCACATTTATCATCAGCACAAGGTATTGCTGAAATAAATGGTGCCTATGATGGGGAGGCTTATATGAATTATTATACAATGATGATGGCTAACCCTGCACATTATAGTTTACCAAGGCAAATACGTTTAGGTGTTATTTTAAGTTTTTAATTAATTTATAAAATAATTGTAGATTCTACTTGCTTCAATTAGTAAGATTTTATCTTAAAGCAGGTTCGACAAAAAAATTAAATTAAATACAGATGAAAAAAGTAAAATATATATTAGTATTGTTGGTATTTGTTATTATGGCAATTGGTACTTATGCCGAAGATAATCATAAGAACAATAAATCTCAAAAATCTGCAAAAACAATTACCTCGGGATGCTTGCCTGCATCATCTGAAACAAACCTTGACCTAAATAATGTGAGAGCATTAATTTTGGCCAATGGAGAACTTTGGGAAGGTAGTGATAGCAAGGCTCATTATGAGATTCCCAAGGGATCAAAAAAGTCCTCGATGTATGCAGGCTCAATTTGGGTAGGTGGTGTTGATATTAACGGTCAGTTAAGAACTTGTGCCAGAACCTTTAGGGGTGGTTCTAGTGGTAATGATTTTTGGCCCGGACCGCTTATTGCAACCGGTGACGGTATTGCCAGTATTTCGCCTGAGGTTTGCACTATATTCGACAAACATTATAAAATTACACGCAAAGAGGTTGAGAAATTTGTAGAATATACAAATGCCAATGCCGAAACTAAGGACGAACTATTTAGCGACTATTCAATACCTAAAATTATACTTGATTGGCCGGCACATGGTCCTACCGAATACGGTGCTTACGATCATTTTTTAGCACCTTTTTATGATGTTGATGGCGATAATAGTTATAACCCAACCAATGGCGATTACCCGTATTTTGATTTTGATAAAGATGCTCCTTGTAATTATCAGCCCGAACGCAGGGCAGAAAATCTTGGTAATACAAGCCAAAAACTTTTTGGCGATATGACAATTTGGTGGGTTTATAACGATAAAGGAAATGTGCATACAACATCAATTGGAGCAGCTGCCATTGGTATGGAATTTAGAGCTCAGGCTTTTGCTTTTTCAACAAATGATGAGCTTAATAATATGACTTTTTATAATTACCAAATTATAAACCGATCAACATATTCATTAACCGATGCATACTTTGGAGTTTGGAATGATCCCGATCTTGGATATGCCAGAGACGATGCTGCGGGTTGCGATGTTATACGTGGGTTGGGTTATGTTTTTAATGATAAAGAAGAAGATGGTAATGGATTACCTGAACATTATGGTTTTCATCCGCCTGCCATTGGAGTTGACTTTTTTGAGGGACCATATCAAGATCCCGATGGAAAAGATAATCCAACATCGTGGAAAGATTTTGAAAGAACACAATTAGATTGTGAAAACGGTTACCTGTTAAATCTTGAAAATACAGGAGAAAATACTCCAACAGGCGAACCCGGTGATATTTTTAATGGAAATATTAACGGTTTAAATTTTGGCGATACCATAGTAGATAATGAACGGTGGGGTATGCGTAGGTTTGTTTTTTATATTAATTCTTCTCCTCTTGGTTATAATAAAGATCCAAATACTGCACTTGAGTATTATCAATATTTAAAAGGATATTGGATTGATGGAACTAGAATGACTTACGGCGGTAGCGGATATGGTGGTTCACAAGCTGCCGATTTTATGTTTCCAAAAAATAGCGATGAATGTGGCTGGGGTACAAATGGCATAAAACAGGTGAAATGGGATATTGATGATAACGATGATATTTCTGAAGGTGCGGATTTTAGAATTGTACAATCGGCAGGTCCATTTATACTTGAACCCGGTGCAGTAAATGATATTACAATAGGGGTTGTGTGGGCACGGGCTAATTCAACCGCATGGGCATCTGTTGAAGAGGTTCGCAAAGCTGATATGAAAGCTCAAAGGTTATTTGAAAACTGTTTTAGGTTAATTGACGGTCCCGATGCTCCTGAAATGGATATTGTTGAAATAGATGGTAAACTGATATTCCATATATGGAATAAAAAAGGTTCAAATAACTATTTGGAACAATACAGAGAATTAGACCCATTTATTGACCCTACTGCCGAAGATAAATATTATAATTTTCAAGGTTATCAGGTTTTTCAATTAAAAGATAAAACTGTTACAATGGGTGAAATTACCGATGAAAATAAAGCTCGTCAGGTTTTTCAGTGTGATATTAAAGATGGTATTACACAAATTGTAAATTATGTTTGGGATAATGATTTAGGTGCAGCTCATCCTGTTGAAAGGGTTAATGGATTAGATGAAGGGATTGTTCACTCTTTTGAATTAACTGAAGATGCATTTAGTAAGGGAAGTTCAAAAGAACTTATAAATTATAGCGAGTATTATTATGTGGCAGTTGCTTATGCTCATAATGATTTTAATCATTACAATTCGGTTGATGAAGGAGCCTTGGGAAATCAAACAAAACCTTATTTGGCCGGTAGGAATAATATTAGGGTTAAAACGGCAATGCCTAATTCAACCGATGCGTTAAACGGAGGGACAAAGTTAAATAGTGAGTTTGGTGATGTACCTGTAATTACAGTTATTGAGGGCAAAGGTAATGGAGATAATATAATAGACCTTACTGATGAAACAATAGAAAATATTTTATCGAAAACCGGTTATCCTTTTAAAGCTGATGAGTTAGTTTATAAAAAGAATTTTGGTCCTGTTAATGTAAAAGTAATTGACCCTATTAATGTTATTGATGCAGATTTTACTTTACGTTTAATAAAAGATTCTATTAATGTTAACGATGGAGATAATAATTACATTAAAGGTACAGGGTTAATTAGAAATACTAAATGGGAATTGTTTTATGAGTTAGATGGAGAAACACATTATTATTATTCTGATTCATGGATTACGTATGCCGATGAAAAGCTAATACCGGAATTAGGATTATCAGTTACAATTGAGCAGATTAATTTTCCCGGTAAGGTACGACCAAAGTTCCCTGAAAAAGACAATAAGAATAATGGCTTTCAAACAGCCGAAACAACCTATAAAGAGGATTTACCTCCATGGTTAAGTTTTGTTGCTAACATTGATGGTAAAACACCATATAATTGGATAAGAACAGGAAAACAGACCGTTGCTGATGAGGATACCGTTAATTGGGCCGATTATATAGGTGTTGACCCCGAGCAGGTTTATGAGAAAATATTGAATGGCACATGGGCTCCATATAAGTTTACTTCGGGAATACAATATGGTAATTTGAATCCAAAATCGAATCCAGTATCAACTGAATTTGATGTTTACAGGTTACCAAGTGTTAATATTGTTATTACAAAAAATAAAGATTTATGGACACGTTGCCCTGTAATTGAAATGGCAGAGAATGATTATGGTGGAAATTCAAATAGCTTATCAGAAGGTGGTGCTTTACGCTTTCATTTACGAGAAGCCCCATCGAAAAACAAAGAGGGAGTTTCCGGTAGTATGAATGATTCTGATGACAATTCAAATGTTGATGCGTCAAATTATATTGGAGCAGTAGGTATGAGCTGGTTCCCCGGTTATGCTATTGATGTTGAAACAGGCGAAAGGCTAAATATGATGTTTGGTGAAGATAGTTGGCTTGTGGGTGAGAATGGTAACGATATGCTTTGGAATCCTACATCGAAACTTGGAAATGGGCTTTTTGAAGGCTCAGGTGGCGCCTTCGGAATGCCTTATTTTGGTGGAAAGCATTATATTTATGTTGTTGGTCATAATGATACTAGTGAATTTTTAGCAGTTGGATCTGAAAAATTTTCACTTACAATGCCTTCATACGATATGGGGAAAACATTATATGATAACCTTAAAAAATTGAGGGAGAGTTCTGGGGTTCCTAATAATTACAAGAGTAAATGGGAAAGTCTTATTTGGAAGCATTGTGCTTGGACATCAATTCCAATGACAATGCCGGGTAGTGAATATTGGGATTTGGAGTCTATGCCCGATAATGAATTATCCATTAAACTGAGAATATCAAATCCATATATGGTAAATATTGGAAGATCAGAAGTTGAAAACCCTGTTAATGATAACTTCCCTAGTTATTCGTTTAGTACAAGTGAGTTACGTTCTGAAAAGGGTAATGAAAATGGCTATGGTAGTTCAGCCCTTGATAAAGTTAACATTGTACCAAATCCATATTATGGAGCATCACAATATGAGACAAACCAATTGGATAATACTGCAAAAATTATCAATTTACCTGAGCGTTGTATTGTTTCAATATATAATAGTAATGGAGGACTTATTCGCAAATTCGACAAGGATAACTCAAACTCGTATATAGTTTGGGATTTGAAAAACCAATATGGAATTTCTATTGCGAGTGGAATGTATATTATTCATATTAAATCACCTGAATTAGGAGAAAAAATTATTAAGTGGTTTGGTTCATTACGACCCATTGACTTAAATGCATTTTAAGTTTTATAATTACTAAAAGAAAATAAAAAGATAATTATGGAAAAGCATATAAAACGACTTGTAGGTTTAACATTAATTACTGTTTTGTTTGTTTCTGTATCTTTTGGGGGAAACGAACAAAGAATAGGACAAGCAGGTGCAAGCGAACTGTTAATTAATCCATGGGCTAGGTCAAGTGCCTTAGGTGATGCAAATATTGCAAGTATTACAGGTTTTGAAGGCACATTTATTAATGTAGCTGGTAGTGCACATTTGAATAAAACACAATTAGTTTTTGCCAATACCAATTGGTTAAGCGGTGCAGGTATTAATGTAAATGCATTTGGTTTATCACAAAAACTTGGCGATGTGGGTGTTTTATCTTTATCGGTAATGTCAATTGATTGGGGTGAAATAATGAAAATAACCGCAGAACTACCAGATGGAGATGGTTCAACCTTTCACCCTAATTATACAACCATAGGTGTTTCTTATGCTAAGGAGTTTTCAAATAGTATTTACGGTGGCGTTACAGTTAAAGTTATTAATGAGAGTATCGATAACCTTTCAGCTACAGGTGTAGCATTTGATGCAGGTTTACAATATATAACAGGGAGCCGCGAGCAGATAAAGTTTGGGGTTACCATGAAAAATGTTGGACCAACCATGAGTATGAGTGGAGATGGTATGTCATTTAGAACAAGTGTTGAGGGTAGATATACCAAAACTATTGAAAATCGATCAGCTGAATATGAATTACCTTCGTTAATTAAACTGGGTGTATCGTATGATTGGGATTTTGGCGAAATGCACGAACTTACTGTAATGGGAGCGTTTACTGAAAATTCGTTTTCAAAAAATCAGTTTCATGGTGGTGTGCAATATAGCTTCAGGGATATGCTTATATTACGTGGCGGTTATATTTACGAAGATGGAATAACCGATGAAGCTAAGCGTGCAACTGCACTGACTGGATTAACAGCAGGATTTTCATTTGAAGTTCCATTTAAAAAAGGCGGCGATAAAACTTTTGCCGTTGATTACTCATACCGCGATACCGATCCTTTTAATGGAATTCATAGTATTGGTATAAGAGTGAATTTATAAGAAAATTATTATCTTTGTTAAAATATTTGTAAAAGAGTCCTATGTTCTCATGGGATTCTTTTTTCATTTAATTTAATTGAAAAATAAGAGTGTAATCATGAGCAAATTGTCATACGTTACAAATAAGGGGTTAAAGAAATTAGTTGCAGAGGTCGATCATTTAAAAAGGGTTGAGAGACGGCAAATATCGCAAGCAATTGCCGATGCACGCGATAAAGGTGACCTGTCGGAAAATGCTGAGTATGATGCTGCAAAAGAGGCACAAGGCTTACTTGAATTAAAGATTTCACAATTGGAAGAAGCTATCAGATATTCAAGGGTAATTGATGAATCGGCATTAGATTATTCAACTGTTCAAATATTGGCAAAAGTGAAAATTAAAAATTTGAAAAATAATGCTGAAATGGAATATGGCATTGTTTCTGAGGCAGAGGCAGATTTAAAAAATGGCAAAATTTCAATTAATACACCAATAGCAAAAGGATTATTGGGTAAAAAGATTGGTGATAAAGTGGAAGTTATAGTTCCTTCAGGGTTAATGGAATTTGAAATTTTAGATATTAAACCATTAAATTAGTAATTATGGCATCAATATTTTCACAAATAGCAGCCGGTAAAATCCCAAGTTATAAAATTGCTGAGGATAACAAGTTCTATGCTTTTCTTGACATAAACCCATTAAAAAAAGGTCATACGCTGGTTATTGCCAAAAAGGAGATTGATTATATTTTTGATATAAAGCCAAATGATTTAGCCGAGCTACATATTTTTTCTCAAAAAATAGCTAAGGCATTAGATAAAACAATACCCTGCAAAAGGGTAGCTGTTATAGTTCTTGGTTTAGAAGTGCCGCATGCACATATTCACCTAATACCTATGGATTCTGAAAGTGACGTAAGATTTTCAAACCCAAAACTTAATTTCTCTAAAGAAGAGTTTATATCTATTGCCGAATCAATAAAGGCAAATATTTAAGAATCATTTAGTCCTTCCAGGATTTTTATTAATAAAGTCTTTCCAACTATTATATGATTTGCTTGCACCCATTGGTTTTTTTTGATAGAAATGACAAAGCGCTGCAGCCAGCCCATCGGTAGCATCAAGGTTTTTTGGTATCTCTTTAAAATTTAGTGTGTGTTGTAGCATCTTTGCAACTTGCTCTTTTGAGGCACTTCCACTTCCAGTAATCGACATTTTTATTTTTAATGGGGCATATTCAAAAATTGGAATCTCGCGCGATAGGGCAGCGGCTATAGCTACTCCTTGAGCTCTGCCCAGCTTCAACATTGATTGTACGTTTTTTCCAAAAAAAGGAGCCTCAATGGCTAGTTCGTCAGGATTATACGAATCAATTAAACCAATAGTACGTTTAAATATGTGCGCAAGTTTTAGGTATGGGTCGGTAAATTTTTTCATATTCACTTCACCCATAGTTAT